>JAFUGB010000151.1 GCA_017469605.1 Clostridia bacterium | reverse complement strand
GCTGCGCATTTCCACGCGGAGTTTGGCATCCAGGTTGGACAGCGGCTCGTCCATGAGCAGCACCTGGGGCTCAATCACGATGGCGCGGGCCAGGGCTACGCGCTGCTGCTGGCCGCCGGAAAGCTTATCGGGCAGCCGGTCAGCATATTCTTCTATCTTTACGATGGAGAGGATCTTGTCCACCCGGCGTTTGATTTCATCTTTGGGCAAATGCCGCAGCTTCAGGCCGTATTCTATGTTTTTGCGGACGGTCATATGGGGAAAAATGGCGTAGTTCTGAAACACCATGCCGATATCACGGGCGTATGCTGGCAGCTTGTTGATGGATTTTTCATCAAAGCAGATTTCACCGCCCTCAATGCTGTTAAAGCCCGCAATCATGCGGAGAAAGGTGGTTTTGCAGCAGCCAGAGGGGCCCAGCAGCGTAAAGAATTCACCGTTTTTGATATCCACCGACAGATCAGGAATGACGGTGTTTTTGTCAAATTTTTTTACAACATGCTTCGCTTGGATAGAAACGCTCATAATAAAACTCCTTTAAAATGCGGCTTCCCGGCATGAAGCAGGGAAGCCGCAAAATGCCTGCGTGAATTACTGCATATCAATATACATATCGGTGAAGCGTTCCATCCATTCAGCCTTGTGCTGGGAAGCTTCTTCTTCAGGCGCGTCAATAATGTTGAGGCTGCTCGCGGCGGGCAGGGTCTCGCTGGCGGGCACGTCTGCGCGCACGGAGCGGCAGTTCAGCTGATTGTTCATCATGACCTGGGTATCATAGCTGGTGCAATAGTCCAGGAATTTCTGGGCGTTTTCCAGATTTTTGCAGCCCTTGATGATATACACGCCGTCGCCGCGGAATACAATGCCTTCTTTCATATATACGATGGATACATCAGCACCGGCGGAAACCTGATTGGCCGCGCTGCCTTCGGAGGTGAGGCCCACGGTATATTCGCCGTCCACTACGCCCTTATACACAGCAGAGGAGCCGCCCAGCAGCTTGCCGTCCAACTGCGCGCAGAACTTTTCCACGTAATCCCAGCCCTGTTCGGGATCGCCGTTGCCCATGGCGTAGAGCATATTCACCACGTGCTCCCAGGCCGAGGATGCCTTGTTGGGATCGGCCATGGCGATTTTGCCCTTAAGCTCGGGCTTGAGCAGGTCTTCGTAGCCGGTGATCTCGGTATCACCGATCAGCTTGTTGTTGACGATCAGCACGCTGCCGATCACGTCGAAGCGTGTAAGGGGGCCTTCGGTGTTTTTCATGTTGTCCAGCACGGCGTCTTCGTTGGCCGTGGTGTAATCCTCAAAAAGATCCTTCATGGTGGTCACGTTGCTGATGGTGCCGCTCATCATCACGTCGCCCAGGGGATTTCCGGCCTCGGCGCTGATGCGGGTCAGCAGTTCACCGCCCGATGCAACCACAGTTTCAACCTTGATGCCGGTCTGCTCGGTGAACCCTGCGATGATGGTGTCGGCCACGTTCAGCGGCATAGAGGTATAAACCGTCAGCGCATCGCTTTCAGCGAACGCGGGCACGGAGCATACGCTCAGTATCATGATGAGAACCAGGAGGAACGCTGTTTTTTTCATGGAATCTACCTCTTTCTCATGTTCTATTTGGGAAATGTATTCCCTGATGTTGGCTTTATTATATAGGCAGAACGAAAAGCTGTCAATATTTCATATAAAGTAATTAATTTCACTTCAGAAGGGATCAGCCAAAACGCGATCGACCGCTTCCCGATGGGTGATATGCGGAAATAATATAAATACAGATAAAAAAGCATTGCAGTATCGATAATTTGTGGTATAATCTTAATTGGTTGAAGTTGGCTTTCAACCGTACAATGCTGGAATGGGCCCGCGCCCATGGCAATAAAGAAAGGGAGTTTTTAAAATGGCGAACATCGATTTGACCAAGTACGGCATCACCGGCACCACCGAGATCGTACACAATCCCTCCTATGATACCCTGTTTAAGGACGAAATGGATCCCGCCCTCACCGGCTATGAAAAGGGCCAGGTCAGCGAACTGGGCGCCGTCAACGTGATGACCGGCATTTACACCGGCCGTTCCACCAAGGACAAAATCCTGGTGGTGGATGAAAACACCAACGACCCTGTCGTGTGGACCAGCGATGAATATAAAAACGACAACCATCCCATGACCCAGGAAGCTTGGGCCGCGGTGAAGGAGCTGGCCAAAAAGGAGCTCTCCAACAAGAAGCTGTACGTGGTGGACGCCTTCTGCGGCGCCAATAAGGACACCCGCATGGCCGTGCGCTTCATCGTGGAAGTGGCCTGGCAGGCGCACTTTGTCACCAACATGTTCATCCGTCCCACGGCCGAAGAGCTGGAAAGCTTTGAGCCCAACTTCATCGTGTACAACGCTTCCAAGGCCAAGGTGGAAAACTACAAGGAGCGGGGCCTCAACAGCGAAACCTGCGTGGCCTTCAACATCACCAGCCGCGAGCAGGTGATCCTGAACACCTGGTATGGCGGAGAGATGAAAAAGGGCATGTTCTCCATGATGAACTACTACCTGCCCCTGAAGGGCATCGCCAGCATGCACTGCTCTGCCAACACCGATATGGAAGGCAAGAACACCGCCATCTTCTTCGGCCTGTCCGGCACGGG
>JAFUGB010000150.1 GCA_017469605.1 Clostridia bacterium | reverse complement strand
TAAAACCCCAGCGCCCGCAAGCAGAAAGTGTTGTTTCGGGCGCAGAAAAGCCGGACCCGGGGGCTTTCCCCGGATCCGGCCTGCCAGCATGCCCTTAGCCTTTGACCGAGCCGATCATAATGCCGCTGGCGAAAAACTTTTGCATGAAGGGATACAGAATCAGCGCCGGCAGGCTGGCCACCACAATAACGGCGTATTTCAGCGTTTCGGACAGAAGCGCCACCTCGGCCGCTGAGTTGTCGCCCGCGCCCGCGGACATATCGGACAGCGTGTTTTGCAAAAGGATCTGGCGCAGGAACACCTGCAAAGGATACCGTTTGGCGTCGTTCAGATACAGCAGCGCGTTCATGTAGGTGTTCCAGTGCCCCACAAAATAGTAAATCAGCATGACGCCGAATATGGACCGGGAAACGGGAATCACCACACGGATCAGCGTTCCAATGTTGCTGCAGCCGTCGATATGGGCCGCCTCGATGATCTCGTTGGGGACGGAATGCTGGAAATAGTTGCGCATGATCAGCAGATTGGTGACGGAAATGGCGGGCGGGAGCACCATGACCCAGAAGGTGTTCAGCAGCCCCAGGCTTTTGATGGTCAAAAAGGTGGGGATCATGCCGCCGGAAAAGAACATGGTAAAGGTGATGATCATCGTCAGCACATTATGTCCCAGCATATCCCTGCGGGACAGCGGATAGGCGGCCATGGTGGTCATGATCAGGTTGATGCCTGTGCCCACCGCTGTATAACAAATGGTATTGACCAGGCCCAGCATGATATTGGAGGATTTGAACACCTCCTGATAGGCGCGCAGCGAAAGGACACGGGGAAGCAGCAGCACCCGGCCGCTGATAACCTCCATGGGGTCGGACAAGGAGGCGGAAACCACATAGACCAGCGGATAGGCCACCAGGATCAGGAGCAGCGCCGCAATGCAATAGATGACCACGGTAAAAACGCGGTCTTCCCTTGCCAGCTTGATTCGCGTTGATTTCATACGTCTTCCTCCTTACCACAGACCCACTTCGGATACGCGCTTGGAAATGCTGTTGACCGACACCAGTAAAATCAGATTGACCACGGAATTGAACAGGTCAATGGCCGAAGCATAGCTGAATTTGCTGTTGAGAATACCCTGGCGGTATACCATGGTGGAGATGACCTCGGACACATCCAGGTTCAGATCGGTTTGCAGCAGGAATACCTTTTCAAAGCCCACGTTCATCACCTTGCCGGCGTTAAGGATCAGCATGATGGAAATCGTGGGAACGATGGACGGCAGGGTCACATACAGCATTTGCTTGAAGCGGGAAGCGCCGTCGATGCTGGCCGCCTCGTACAGGGCCGGATCGATCGCCGCCAAGGCGGAGAGGAAGATGATGGAATTCCAGCCCATGTTTTTCCAAACATCGGAAATGATATACAGCGGACGGAACCATTCATTCTTTGCCATAAAGTAGATGGATTGTCCGCCCAGGGCCTTTATGATGGCGTTTACGATGCCAGTGGAGGGGGAAGTAAAGGATACCACCATGCCGCAGACCACCACCGTGGACAGAAAGTGCGGCGCGTAGGTGACCATTTGCAGCGTCTTGGCCGCCCATTTGACGCGCATTTCATTCAGCAGCAGCGCCAGCAGGATGGGAAGCGGAAAGTTGAACAGCAGGTTCAGGAAAGACAGGTAGATTGTATTGAGAATGATGGTCCAGCAGTTATAGCTGGAGAAGAAGCGGGTAAAATGCTTCAGCCCCACAAAATTGGATCCGGTGAAGCCCTTACGGGGCACATAGTCGCGGAAGGCGATTTGAATGCCGTACATGGGCAAATACTTGAAAATGAAAAAGTACGCGAGCACAGGAATGAGCAGCAGATACAAATCCCAGTACTTGTTCAGGGATTTTCTTACGGTCCTTTTCAAATTGTTTTGCTTCATCCGGCATTCTCCTTCGCGATATTGCAGTAAAAACGGGAGGGGAATGGGCGTTCCATCCCCTCCCGAAGTACGCTTTATTTGGTCATGAATTCTTCCGCGCGGGTGGCGGCGCCGCTCATGGCCTCATAGTACTCGGCCAGACCCATCTTTTCGATGGTTTGCACAAAGCTCTGCCAGTTTTCATCGGTCAAGGGCTCCGCGCCGGTAACGAACTTGGATGCCATCTGGTTGGCATAGCTGTCGATATCGCTGCCAACGGTGGTGACGATTTCGTTTTCTTCCTCGGTGTAGTTCAGGATGGGCCATACGATCTCGGGCAGGTAGTCCTTCAGCAGATCAGAGGCCTCGATGGGCTTGGGCGTCAGCTCCATGCCGCTGAAGCCGGGATAGCTCATGATGCTGGGGCAGTTGCCGCCGGAGCAGCTGTTGATAGCGGCCTGGCATTCATCGTAGCTCTTGCCCTCGGCCATGGGAGCCATGACCCAGTCGGCAAAGGAGTAGGAGCCATCCTCATTCACGGTATAGGTATCGCCTTCCACGCCGTAGAAGAAGAACGCGGTGCCTTCCTGAGAGTAGAAATAGTCAACCCACTGAAGCAGCAATTCGGGATTCTTGCAGTCGGCGGTGATGACGAAGGCGCCGACGCTGTGCAGATGGGAACGGGTGGCGGACCACATCTGGTCGCCATCGGGGCCGCTGAGCATGGCGTTGATGGGCAGGAAGTTTTCCGCCACGTCGTTGCTCAGGCGGGACAGGTTGGTCATCACATACATGCCGGTGCGGTTCTGCGCGCACAGGGCAATCAGGTTGTTCAGCTGGTAGGTGGCAGATTCCTGAGCGATCAGGTTTTCGCTGTACAAGCGGTTCATGTAGGTCAGCAGCGCGCGCCATTGGTTGCTGGTGCGCACATAGCGCAGGGCGCCGGTCTCGGGGTCCATATCCCAGGATTGCTGATGGGCAGCGCCGCGGTTGAACAGGCCAAACATGCCGCCCAGCGTCTGGTACAGGTTATCAAAACTGGTCAGCAGGGGCACTTCGTCAGTGGGATCGCCGTTGCCGTTGGCATCCTGATCCTTGAACGCCTTGAGCACTTCATACAGCTCTTCAGTGGTGGTCGGCTGGGCCAGGCCCAGGTTGTCCAGCCACTGCTGGTTGTAGAACCACTTCAGGTTGATGCGGGTGCTGGGAGCGTCAGCGATGGCGGGCAGGCTGTAAATGCTGCCGTCAGGAGAGGTAATGGAGGCGCGCACGTCAGGATTAGCCTCCATGTAGGCGGACAGATTGGGCATGCACTTTTCGATGTAGGGGGACAGATCGATGAAATCACCCGAGCTGCCGTAGGACAGCAGGTTGGCCGGGGAAATGTTGAACTTCATGAAGGCATCGGGCAAATCGCCGCCGGCCAGGGTAGTGGAAAGACGCTCATTGGCCACATCCTGCGGCACGTTGGTCCACTGAATGTCGATGCCAGTCATTTCCTCATACTTGTGGAATACGTACATGTCCTCGTAGTCTGGCTGAATGGACTGCTGCTTCACATAAATGGTGAAGGACTCGCCGGGAGCGACAGGCCAGCCGTCAGCCAGCGCGGTGCTCGCCAGGCCCAGGCACATGATCAGCGCCAGAACAGCACACAGAAGTTTTTTCATAGAGGTTCCTCCTTTATATTTTTCCAGCCCATGCAGGGCATAGGATCGAGCGTTTAACGCCGGCCCGTGGCGGTCAGATAGTCATGCAGCAGGCCGGGCCAGTCCGTTTGGATGATGTCAAAATCATGATCCCGCAGCCATCCCCAATGCCCGTCCGGATCGCCGGTGATGGCCCCGTTGTCGTCATGGTGCGCGCTGCGGTTCCAATCGTCCCGCAGCTTGAGCGCGTTGCACCAGCATAAAATGCCGCGCTGGTGGAGCCGCTGGTGGATTTCGGGGCGAAGCATATCCGCATTCAGGTCAAAAAAGATCATTTCGCAGGAAACCACATTCATATCCCGGCACAGGATCCTGTCGATATCCTCCGCCGTATACGCCTTGGGGGAATACATCACCGGCACATCCAGCTGTGCCATGTACGTCAGGTATTCCTCATCCGGCTCACTTTTAACAATGCACTGATCCAGCATCCCATGCCGCTGGATGGCCGGAATAACAAGATCCCAGAACCACCAGCTGCGATCAACATTGAGCAGGCACTTTCCCTTCAGGACCTCCAGCACGTCGTCAAAGGCGTTGACCTGCTGGCTGGTCGTCACACTATCGTGGTTGATGTAACGGAGGGACAGGATCTCCTGGGATGACAAGGTGCGCAGTTCTTTTTCCACCCCCAGCAGCCGCTTTTCATTGCGGCCGTTTTCGCTGTCGTGAAATACAAACAGTTTGCCGTCTGTGGACGCGACTACGTCCAATTCCAGGATATCCGCGTGCTGCAGCAAACCGCATTGAAAAGCGGGGATGGTATTTTCGATGATGTTGCCATTGGTGGCGCTGCCGCGATGGGAAGCGATCAGGGTTTTATGCGCCGAAGCCGCCGCTCGCAGCTGCTGATTAACCTGCATAACGTCCGTTTTCATAGAAATACCTCTTGTATCGTTTCAATGAACATGATCATCATAACACAATAATTAAAACGTTTCAATACCTAATTGAAAATTTTTTCGTATTTTTTCCCAAATAGTCGCATCATCCCTTGCTTGGAGCGGGAAAGAGTGCATTTTTTTACGATTATGGCCTAAAAAAGCAAAAACTTTTCATCCACAGATTGACACGTTCTATTTTTTTATATATACTATAGACAGTTGATTCAAAGGAGGATTTGTTATGACGCCAATTCGTCTGGCGCTCGTCGACATGGATGGCACCTTGCTGAGCACCGATCAGGTCATCGTATCGGAACGCAATATGAACGCGCTCCGGATGCTTCATGACCGTGGCTGTGAGATCGTTCCCTGTACCGGCCGGGTAGTGGATATGCTGCCGCCCCAGCTGCTGGACGCTCCCTTCATCCGCTATGTCGTTTCCTGCCATGGCGCACGGGTATATGACCGTGTCGCAGGGCGAACCATCTATGAGGACATCATCTCTCCCGCGGACTCCTGCCGTGTGCTCCGCTCCTTTGAGGGCTTGGGCCTGTATGCTGAGGTTGCGGCCAATCATACCATTTATATTGAAGAAAACGTGGAAAAAAACCTGCTCCGCTGTCCCCCGGTGCCTCCGCACCATGTGTGGTACATGTGTCAGGAACGGGCGTTTACAGCGTTTCCCTGCCTGAGCCGGGCCTTCGCAGAGCAGGATATCGGCATTGAAAAAGTGAATATCTACGGAATCCCTGAGGACCTGCAGCAGCAGGTGTATGACAGGATCAGCGCCACCGGCGTTATCCGCCATACCCGCGGCGCCGCTGCCAGGGACCTGGAATTTTCGCCCAAAGGCATGGATAAGGAACGGGCCATGGAGGCCCTGCTGCGCCATTTGGGCCTGACTTATCAGGAAACCTTTGCCATCGGGGATTCCTCTACCGATGTGGATGTGATCCGCAAAGCCCGCATCGGAATCGCCATGGGCAATGCCCCTGCCAGCATCAAGGCCGCCGCTGACGCCGTGACCATTCCCAATACCGAGGACGGCTTTGCCTGGGCCGTGGAGCAGTATGTACTGCCCGAGGTGAACGCATGAGCGCAGATCCTGCCCGTTTCACCGCGCAGCACCCTTTCCTGATCTGCATTGATTCGGATGGCTGCGCGTTCGATACCATGGAAATCAAGCACAAGGAGTGCTTTTGTCCCGCTTATATCGATCATTTTTCCTTGCAGGCCGTATCCAAATATGCCCGGGAAGCCTGGGAATACACCAATCTGTATTCAGTGACGCGGGGATTTCACCGCATGCTGACCCTTTTGGACAGTTTGGATTTGCTGGAAAAACGATCTGAGGTGCGTGAGCGCGGCTTCCATGTGCCGGAATACGGCGCGCTGCGGCGCTGGGTCGATACCGCTCCCGTGCTGAGCAATGACAATTTGCGGGAGGCCATCCACGCGCAGCCGGATCAGCCCATCCTGCGCCACGCGCTGGACTGGTCCATTGATGTTAACGAACGCGTGGGACAAATGGTGCACGGCATCCCTCCCTTTCCGCATGTCCGCGAATGCCTTCAAATGCTGCATGACCAGGCCGATATCGTCGTCGTTTCCGCCACGCAGGAAAAAGCGCTGGAACGGGAATGGGGCGAACACGACCTGATGCGGTATGTATCCCGTGTCTGCGGCCAGGAGAGCGGCAGCAAAGCCCAAATTATCAAAGCGCTTCGGCCGCAATACGCGGATCACCATGTGCTGATGATTGGCGATGCCCTGGGCGATCTGAAGGCCGCCCATGCCAATGGCGCGCTGTTTTATCCCATCCGTCCGGGGGAAGAAACGGCGTCCTGGCATGAATTTATTGGCATCCTCCCTGCCTTTTTAAACGCAACGTACGGCCGGGAAGAAGAAAAACTGATCAGCCGCTTTCATCAGCTGCTGCCTGATACGCCCCCCTGGCAAAGCGTTTCATAACGACCTTCCTGTACAGCGGCCGGCAAGGCCTTCTTTTGCTCCGGTTGATCGGCATCCCAAGCGCTCTTTTTGATGCCCGGGGGCTCGCTTGGCGATAAAAATCTTCAGGCGCAGGTTCAGGGCAGCGCAGGCCCTGGCGTTCCGCCCACAATTCCCGATGAGCGAG
>JAFUGB010000149.1 GCA_017469605.1 Clostridia bacterium | reverse complement strand
CGCTGGTGGTGACCCATGATCCCCGGGATTGCCAGGCGCTGGGCGGAAGATTGGTTCAGCTGTGAAAAAATTATCGGTTTTCCCCTTTTATTACTGGAAAAACTATGCTATAATAGCGTTTGGCAATCGATATTAACCGATCGACAAAAAACAGGAGGTTCATTCTCATGAAAACCAGCATCGTAAAGGTCATCGGCCGTGAGATTATCGACTCCCGCGGCAATCCTACTGTTGAAGCTGAAATCTGGCTGGAAGACGGCACTGTTGCCCTGGGCGCAGCCCCCAGCGGCGCCTCCACCGGTGAATTTGAAGCGCTGGAGTTGCGCGACGGCGATAAGAGCCGTTTTGGCGGCAAGGGTGTCTGCAAGGCCGTTAATAATGTAAATACCGTGATCGCCAACGCGATCCTGGGCCTGGACGCGCAGGATACCTACGCCGTGGACGCCGCCATGCTGAAGGCTGACGGCACCAAGGACAAGAGCAATCTGGGCGCCAACGCCATCCTGGCCGTGTCCATCGCCGCCGCCCGCGCTGCCGCCAAATCCCTGGGCATTCCCCTGTACCGCTTCCTGGGCGGCGTGAACGGCAATCGCCTGCCCGTCCCCATGATGAACATCCTCAACGGCGGCGCCCATGCCGATTCCTCCGTTGATACCCAGGAATTCATGGTCATGCCCGTGGGCGCTCCCACCTTCTCCGAGGGCCTGCGCTGGTGCGCCGAAGTGTTCCAGACGCTGAAGAAGCTCATCAAGGATATGAACGACGTGACCGCCGTTGGCGACGAGGGCGGCTTTGCCCCCAACAGCCTGGGTGGCGACGAAGACGCCATCGAGCTGATCCTCAAGGCCATCGAAAAGGCCGGTTACAAGCCCGGCAAGGATTTCATGCTGGCCATGGACGCCGCTTCCTCCGAATGGAAGAGCGAAAAGGGCAAGGGCTTCTATCATCAGCCCAAGTCCGGCAAGGACTTCACCTCCGATGAGCTGATCGCGCACTGGGAGAGCCTGGTGGACAAGTATCCCATCATCTCCATCGAGGACGGCCTGGATGAGGAAGACTGGGAAGGCTGGCAGCGCATGACCGCCAAGATCGGCCATAAGGTGCAGCTGGTGGGCGATGACCTGTTCGTCACCAACACCGAGCGCCTGTCCAAGGGCATCCAGCTGGGCTGCGGCAACAGCATCCTGATCAAGCTGAACCAGATCGGCTCTGTGTCCGAAACCCTGGAAGCCATCAAGATGGCCCATAAGGCTGGCTATACCGCCGTTACCTCCCACCGCTCCGGTGAAACCGAGGATACCACCATTGCCGATCTGGCCGTGGCCCTGAATACCTGCCAGATCAAGACCGGCGCGCCTTCCCGCTCCGAGCGCGTGGCCAAGTACAACCAGCTGATCCGCATCGAAGAGCAGCTGGGCGCTTCCGCCGTGTATCCCCAGATGAACGCTTTCAACGTGAAGAAGTAATTTATTGCGTATGCTTGTGGGGGCTGCCTCAAAACGCCGAAAAACAAATTGGCGTAAGAGGCAGCCCTCTTTATGTGCGAAAAAGTGAAAAGCCTGAAAAAGCGTAAAGAAAACAAAGGTATCGGAAAAGTAAACCCTGATCCAAACCAGCAGCGAAACCCTTCGGAAGCATCAAGCCTGTTCCCAAGCAGTCATTTTGGGTTTTGTGATGAAGCTTGAGAAGGTTCGGAGCCAGGGAGAGGAGCAGCCGTTTGGCCTTGACCTTTTCCTGCCCCGAAGGAGAAATTGCCGGAAGTGCATATCCACTTTGATGGAAGCAAAGGTGCCCTCGGCCGGCATGAATCGGTTGCCCCGGAGCAGTCTGTCTTCTGGGGAAAAATTCTTTTCCTCCATGGCTTCCCGCTGCCGAAGGAAGCACTCGGAAACGTTCAGCACTGTATGTCTTTCGGCCAATGGTTTCTTGCTGCCGCCTGCCCTGATGCATGGGCATTGAGCGCAGCCGTCGCATTCATAAACGCTGGTATTGCAATCCGGCGATCTTTGTCCTTCCGGCAGATACATGAAGCGGATATTATCCCTGCACGTATCCTCGATGAAATCCGTTTTCAGGTTGTATATATTGCCGCT
>JAFUGB010000148.1 GCA_017469605.1 Clostridia bacterium | reverse complement strand
TCCGATTCCACTGCCAGATCGTGCTGTGCCCGGGGCTCAACGACGGTGATCATCTGGAAAAAACGCTGCAAACGCTGTACGCCCTCTATCCTGCCGCCCAAAGCGCCGCGCTGGTGCCTGTGGGGCTGACCAGGTTCCGGCAAAAGCTGTATCCGCTGCGTCCATATAACCGGGAAGATGCGCGGGAGGTGCTGTCAATCTGCGAAAAATGTCAGCAGCGGTTTTTGAGCCAGTCAGGCACACGGTTTGTATTTCCATCGGATGAAATGCTGTGCATCGCGGGCCGCGACCTGCCGGAGGAGGATTACTATGAAAATTTTCCCCAGATCGAAAACGGCGTAGGGCTGATGCGGCAATTTCTCACAGGATTCATTGCCGCCAGCCAAACCGGCCAGGGGCAAGCCCGCGCCCGCCGGGTGGTGATCCCCTGCGGCGTCAGCATTGCCCCTTACATGCAGAAATGGATAAACGCTTACGGGCCGAAGGGGATGCAGGCGCGGGTGCAGCCCATCAAAAACCGCTTTTTCGGGGAAACGGTGACAGTAACCGGCCTGCTTACCGGCCGGGATATCCTGGAGCAGTTGGATACAAGCGACGCCGATGAAGTGATCCTGTGCAGTGTGACGCTGCGGGAGGCCGGCGACCTGTTTCTGGATGATCTGTCCATCGACGAATTCCGCGCCGCGCTGCCCATTCCCCTGACGCTGACCGCCAACCGCGGCGACGCGCTGTACCGCGCGCTGCTGGGATAAAATAAAAGGAGAAACCATGAGTACAAAACCCCTTGTAGCCATCGTTGGACGTCCCAATGTGGGCAAATCCACATTTTTTAACAAGATTGCCGGGCATCGCGTGGCCATCGTGGAGGATATTCCCGGCGTGACCCGAGACCGCATTTACGCCGACGTGGAGTGGACGGGCCGGGAATTTACGCTGATCGATACCGGCGGCATCGATCCCCGGAGCGACGACGCGCTGCTCAGCCAGATGCGCCACCAGGCCGAAATCGCCATTGACATGGCAGATGTGATCTGCTTTTTCTGCGACGCCCGGGAAGGCATGACCCCCGATGATGAGGAAGTGGCCACCCTGCTGCGCAAGACCCACAGGCCCGTGCTGCTGGTGATCAACAAGCTGGATCATGCAGGGCTGAATGATTCGCTCTATGAATTTTATGCGCTGGGGCTGGGCGAGCCCATTGGTATTTCGGCCGCAAATATGCTGGGGCTGGGCGATCTGCTGGAGGAAATCGTCAAAAACCTGCCCCCCAGGTCCGCGGATGATGAAGATGAAACCAGCGGCCTGCACGAGATCCAATTGGCGCTGGTGGGCCGTCCCAACGTGGGTAAAAGCAGCCTGACCAACAAGCTGCTGGGTCAGGACCGCGTGATGGTAAGCGATATTCCCGGCACCACCCGGGATGCCATCGACACCCATTTTGAAAGCGAAATGGGGGGGCGCTACAATATCATCGATACCGCCGGCATCCGCCGCAAGCGTGCCATCGAGGATCAATCGCTGGAGCGCTACAGCGTGCTGCGCGCCATTGCGGCCATCCGCCGATGCGACGTGGCGCTGCTGGTGATCGACGCGGTGGACGGCGTAACCGAGCAGGATACCAAAATTGCGGGCATCATTGCCGATGAGGGCAAGTCCGTGATTGTGGTGGTCAACAAATGGGATATTCCGGAGAAGGACACCGGAACGCTGGAAAAATACCGCAAAAAGGTTCTGGATGACCTGAAATTCATGGATTACGCGCCGGTGCTTTTCATCAGCGCCCTGACCGGCCAGCGGGTACACACCGTGCTGGACGCGGTGGATCAGGCGTATGCGCAGGCCAGCAAGCGCGTGCCCACCGGCATGCTAAACGACGTGCTTGGCGACGCGCAGATCGCCCTGCAGCCGCCCATGAGCGGCGGACGACGGCTCAAAATCTATTACGGAACGCAGATCGGCGTATGCCCGCCCACCTTTGCCCTGTTTGTCAACGATGAAGACCTGATGCACTTTGCCTATCAACGCTATCTGGAAAACCAGCTTCGGAAAGCCTTCGACTTCTCAGGAACGCCCATTCGCTTTGCGCTGCGTCAGCGCACCAAGGAGGAGAACCAATGAACAAATATGCCGCGCTGCTCCTGGCGGCCGTGATCGGCTATGTGCTGGGCAGCGTATCCACTGGCATTCTGTATTCCAGGGCCCTGGGCCGGGATATCCGCACCCAGGGCAGCAAGAATTCCGGCGCTACAAACATGACCCGGATTCACGGGCTGAAAAAGGGCGGGCTCACCTTCCTGGGCGATTGTCTCAAGGGTGTGCTGGCAGCGCTGATCGGCAAATGGCTGGGTGGTCAAACAGGCGCTGTTGTGGGTGGCACCTGCGCCGTGCTGGGCCACATGTGGCCGATATTTTTCGGCTTCAGGGGCGGCAAGGGCGTGGCCACCTGCATTGGCATCGGCTTTGTTACCTATCCCCTGTTCGGCGGACTGGCTGCGATCGCCGGCGTAGCCGTGATGCTGATCAGCAAATTCGTATCATTGGGCAGCATGGCAGGCCTGACCGCCTTTGCCATCGGCGTGACCGTTTGCTATGG
>JAFUGB010000147.1 GCA_017469605.1 Clostridia bacterium | reverse complement strand
GCTTTTATACAGTTCCCGCTCGTCTATCAGCTTGGACAGCGTGTCGCGTATCAATTCGATTTCGTTGTTGATACTGGCAGAGGGGACATCCACCGGCAGATTTTGGATATCCTCCCTGACGATGCGGATGGGCTCATAGACGCGTTTGGACATGATGATGGACAGCACGCCGCCAAACAGGATCAGCACAGCCAACAGAAAAATGATCACCGTGCGATAATACGCAGTCAGGTTGGCCAGGGCGGACGTGGGGACCAGAATATAAATCTGTACCCCTAACGCTTTCTGCACGGCAGTAAACACATAGTAATCTTGCTGGTCGATATGCGCCCTTTCGCCATCAGACAGCTGCGCCAGGGCCTGCAGCCGGGGACTGCCGATGATCGGCACGCCATTGCTGCCACACACGGCATACAGTGTGTCAGGATACATGCTTTTCAGCTCAAACTGGTCCAAAATGCGGTTGAGCGCGATGTTAATGGTAAGCACGTGGGTGGAAGTCCCCCTAGGCGACGTATAGATCAGCGGAACGACGGCCTTTGTATCGTTGACATAAAGGGAACTGCATATATCGGGAACCAGCACCGTTAGATTTACGCCGTTGTTTTTCAGTATTTCCTGCCAGAAATCTTCCTGATATGAGTCATATTTGGTAAACTTGTTAAAAAACACGTCAAAGGCGGCCATGCCGGAAAGCTTTTGTGCGTACAGCACCCTTTGATCGTCGGTATATAAGAATATACTATCGATTATGCCGTTGAACTGCAGGCGCGCCTGCTGCAGCAGGCTGAGAATGGAATTGTAATTATACAATTGGTCATTAGTCAGCGCATCGTAAGGACGCAGATTGTTTTTGACGATCTGATTGTCCATAATCATGGCGCAGACGTCATAGACCGACTGCATGTTTCCGGCAACCTGCTCGTTAACAGCATCCACTATTTCCCGGTTCTGCTCTAGGAAGGTATCCTCATATTCCCTGAAAAACCAGGAGGATATAAAAATCAGGATAGCACCGGAAAAAAGAACAACGCACAGCAGGTATGCGATGATCCGAATATAGAGCGGGCTGAATTTGCTGTTCAACATGAGTGGGTCTCCAGTAAATACGGCGGTTTAAGATGTGCCGGGAACATTTCTATTTTATTCTTTTTTTCGCTATAAATCAAGCGGCTAAACGTCTGCGCTTGAGAAAGAAAAGTGCTACGGGCACAGCGTGTATGCCCGCAGCGCAGAGAGTAGCTGCGTTCGCAGGATGGGGCTTCTGCAAAAAGCCCATGCCTGTTACTGAAGCGCCAGCTGATAAGCCGCGTTATAGGTTTCCTCAATGGTCTCGGCACCAAGCTTTTTCAGTTCATTTACAAAATCGTAAAATTCGCTCAGCGGACGGATGCCGGTGACGAACTTCAACGATTCTGTGGCAACAAACGTGTCACACGCAGTCTTGATATCAGCGATGGCCGCAGTGTCATCAGCGCTCAGGCATAGGGTGTAGGTGTAAGGCAGGATATTTTTATCCGCCAGCCAGAACGCATACATATCACGGGAATCCTGATCCATGAATTCATACCAGGCATCATCATAGAAACGACCCGCCACAGCCAGGCAGCCAATGCCAATCTCGTTGCAGAATTCACGGTAGGGGTCGTTGGCGTTCGCCAGATACCAGTTGATCTTATCCTGGTCAAAGAGGATAGTACCGTCATCAGCGATGGTATAATTGACGCCTTCAATGCCGTAGGAGCAAAGGTAAGCGCCCTCTTCGCTATAAAGATAGTCCATGAATTTCAGAGCAGCCTCCAGCTTTTCACCCTTCAGGGAGGAGGAGATGACCCACACGTCGTTGCGGAAGGGGCTGATGACACCGGAGCCTTCAAAGAACTGAGCACGGCGGGTGCCAAAGTAGTTTTCCAGGGTCTTCATGGGCACGAATTTGGCCACCGGATCACTGGAGGTGGTGACCAGGTTGATGTCGGTGGCGAAGGAACCGTTTTCAAAGAAGAAGTAGCTCTTGCCGCTGGTCAAGTACTCCATCCAGATCGCCTTGTTGGAGGAGGCGAAATCGGGATCGAGCAGGCCCTCGGTGTAAAGCCGGTTGAGGAACTCCAGAAAAGTCTTGTAGCGGTCATACAGCGGACCGTACTGATACTGATCGAAATCGGGCTCCAGATAAATTCCGTTGTAGGTGCCAAAGGCATATCCCATGCGCCAGAACACGTCAGTACCGCGGGTGACCATCGGGATACAATCGGGATCATATTTCTTGATAGCCTTCAGCATTTCGTACAGCTCTTCATAGTTATCCGGGGTGTGATCCCAACCGATGGCGGCCAGCACATCCTGGCGCACCATGGGGAAATTGCCGTAGTCAGGCGCGTTTTCCGCGGTCATAATAAACCAGTACAGATCGCCGTCCACCTTGAACGCGGGCACCAGCGCGCTGTATTTTTCCAGCGTTGCGGCATAGTTGGGCAGCACGTCCATGTGTTCGGACAGGTTGATGAACATGTCCTCAGGCACGTAGTTAACCAGGTTGGGATAGGTGGTGCAGACAATGTCTGGCAGGT
>JAFUGB010000146.1 GCA_017469605.1 Clostridia bacterium | reverse complement strand
GATCGCGCAGCGAGTCGGGCACGTCGCCCCGCACGATCAGCTGGGCCAGGCCCTCGGCAATTGCGGTTTTACCCACGCCGGGCTCACCGATCAGCACAGGGTTATTTTTGCTCTTGCGGCTCAGGATGCGGATCACATCGCGGATTTCCCGGTCCCGGCCGATCACCGGATCCAGCTTGTGGCCCCGGGCCAATTCGGTCAGGTCGCTGCCGTACTTTTTCAGCGCGTCATAGGTGTCCTCCGGCGAATCGCTGGTGACCCGGGCCGCGCCGCGCACCATGGATAACGCCTGTAAAAACTTGTTCTTTTCAATGCCGAAGGTGCGGAAAATCTCGCGGATATTCCGCTCGGGCGCGTCCAGGATGCCCAGCATCAGGTGCTCCACCGAAATGTACTCATCCTTCATGCGCTCGGCTTCCCTGGCGGCCTCCCGCAGGGCTTTATCCATATCGGCGGTGACGTATACCTTGCCGGCCTCCCGCCCGCCGCCGGATACCCGGGGCAGCTTTTCGATTTCGGCCCTGGCCGCGGCGCGCACCGAGGCGGCCTCTACGCCCATCTGGGTCAGCAGCTGCCAGATCAGGCTGTCGGCGCTTTCGGTCAAAGCCGAAAGCAGATGGGCCTGGCTCAGCTCCTGGTTGCCGTATTCCCCGGCCAGCGCCTGGGCGGCCTGGATGGCTTCCATGGATTTTTGCGTATATTGATTATTGCTCATAAGCATTGTTCCTCCCACTGAAGATCGACTTTGACTTACTTTGACCTTCAATATATATTATATGCGCTTCCCGGGGATTGTCAAGGGGGATTTGAAAAAAATTTACAGGCACCGCTTTGGCCGCCGGGCATAGGATGGAATTGCGGGAACCATTCCCGCCCATGAAAAACGGGATGTGAGCTCTATGCGGCGCGGAGAAATATACCGCGCAGACCTTGATCCCGTGCTCGGCTCGGAACAGGGCGGCGTGCGCCCTGTGCTGATCGTGCAGAATGATCTTGGAAACCAATCGAGCCCCACGGTGATCGTGGTGCCCCTGACTTCGCGCCGGAAGCGTCCGGGCCAGCCCACCCACGTGCTGGTGGAGCCGCCGGAGGGCGGCCTGAGGCAGCCCTCCCAGGTGCTGTGCGAACAGGTGCGCACGCTGGAAAAGAGCAGGCTGAAGGCGTACCTGGGCGACGTGTCCCCGGAAACCCTGGCGCGGGTGGAGGCAGCCTTGGGCAAGGCGCTGGGCACTGCGCGTTGATATAATCAGGCGGGAGGAAAATACCTCCCGCTTTTTGTATGGGAACGGAATGGAATTTGGAAGGATTCAAAAGGCGCGGGACGAAATCCCCTCCCGGTGGGACTGCGGGGACAGGCTCCTTACCATCTGCCGCGCCATGCCCTGTTTGCGGCTTTTCCCTTGCGCAAACAGGGCATGCCAATTGACAATCCGGAATGATTCAAGTATAATTCATAGCGTTAGTTTATTGCAACTAACCCAGTAAATACGGAGGATCCTTATTAAAATGAAGAAAAAAACTATTCCGGCCATTATCGTGCTGGCGCTGGCCTTGGTGATTGCCATCGGCAGCCAATCCTTCCTGCGTCCCTGCGTGCATGAGGACGGCAGCTTTGGGGCCTGCCACTGGGCGGGCCAGGCGCTGCTGGGGCTGGGCTGCGTGCTGGGCATGCTGGCGGTACTGGCGCTGGCTGTTCCCAAGGCGCGGCTGGGCCTGTACATTTCCATGCTGCCGGTGAGCCTGCTGGGGCTGTTTACCCCGGGCACGCTGATCGCGCTGTGCCGCATGAGTACCATGCGCTGCCGGGCGGTGATGCAGCCCGCCATGCTGATCCTGTTTGCCGCCGCACTGATCATATCGGCGTTGGGCGCGGCGCTGAACGCCAGAAAGTGAGCCTATGAAAACATTTTCCTTATCGGTCAAAAACCTGATCCGCAAGCCGGGGCGCACCGCCGCCCTGGCGCTGCTGACCGCCTTTCTGGCGCTGGCGGTGTTCGGCGGATCGGTGGTGGTGCTTTCGCTGCGCAACGGGCTTAGCAGCCTGGAGGCGCGGCTGGGCGCCGATATCATCCTGGTGCCCTCCTCGGCCCAGAGCAAGGTGAGCTTCCAGAATATGTTCCTGCAGGGCACCACAGGCGCCTTTTATATGGACGCTTCGGCCCTGGATAAGGCGCTGGAGGTGGAGGGCGTGGAGAAGGCGGCCCCCCAAACCTTCCTGGCGTCCCTGAAGGCCGATTGCTGCTCGGTAAAGATCCAGGTGATCGGCATCGACCCCGCGGTTGACTTTACGGTGCAGCCCTGGATTGCCCGCAGCCTGAGCCGCGGCCTGGGTGACCTGGAGGTGGCTGTGGGCTGTAAGGTGGAGGCCGATGTGGGCGAAATCCTCCGCATCTATGACCAGCGCTGCAAGGTGGTGGCGCAGCTTGAGCCCACGGGCACCGGGCTGGATACCGCCGTGTACTGCAATATGGATACCATGCGCCTTCTTTTGGCCGCCGCCGAGGAAAAGGGCGTGCGCCATAAGATCACCAGCGATGATGACGACATGATTTCGGCGGTGTACGTGAAGGTGAAGGACGGCTTTGATATTGACGCTGTAAACAGCAAGCTCACCGGCCACATCCGCAAGGCCACCGCCGTGCGCACCCGCAGCATGATCACCGGCGTGTCCGACAGCCTGGCGGGCATTTCCCGCACGGTGACCGGGCTGATCGCCGCGGTATGGGTACTGGCTTTTATCATCCTGCTGCTGGCCTTTGTGCTGATCGTCCGGGAGCGCACCCGGGAGTTTGCCGTGCAGCGGCTGCTGGGCACGTCCCGGCGCATGCTGGGGCGCATGGTGCTGGGCGAGGCAGCGCTGTGCAGCCTGCTTGGCGGCGCTGTTGGCGTGGGCCTGGCGGCGCTGATGGTGTTTCCCTTTGCCGCGCTGATTGAAAGCAAACTGCAATTGCCCTACCTGATGCCCGGCGCGTGCACGGCGGCGCTGCTGGCGCGGGGCACGGCGGCGCTGG
>JAFUGB010000145.1 GCA_017469605.1 Clostridia bacterium | reverse complement strand
TGCAGCTGAACCAGCTGATTCAGCGTTCGGCGGACTCCAATCGCGTTAATACGGCGCTGCGCATGACGCTGCGGGATGAAATGCTGCGCAGCCTGCTGCTGGGGCAGGCGCAAGCCGGCGATTCCCTGGCCGATTACGGATTGCGCATCCGGGAAGACGCGCCTGTTACGCCGGTGCTGGTCAGCAGCGTGCGTACAGAGCAGATGCTCTCCATGGTCTATCCGCTGTGTCCCCGGGCGGACGGCGTGCTGATGAACGGACAGCGCACCGTCCTGCTGCTGCAGCCCGGCAGCGGGGAGGAGCTGGGGGAGATCATCCGGCAGCTGCTCGCCGGCAATTCCGCCCGCTGGATCATTGTGGGCGCGTCCATTCCGCTCAAGGAGCTCTCCGATGCCTACCAGGCGCTTTGGGAGGCCAATAAGCTGCATTTCCTTCATCCTGACCGGCAGGTGCAGTGGATCGAGGGCTCGCGCGACGCGGAGGATGATCCCTTGGCCGCCGAGCAGGCCATTGAAAGGGTGCTCAGCGCCCTTAAATCGGCCAGCCGTGAAAACACGCGGAAGGAATACGACGCCTTTATCCGTCTGCTGGAGGGGAAGCCTTACCGCGGCGTGATCCAGCTGCTGCATAATTTAAACCGGTCGGTGCTGAAATACTATTATGAGCTGATGCCCCAGGACGAGCCCGGCTATCGGGAGGACAGGCGCGCCTTTGAGGCACTGCTGGACACACTGGAGAACGTGGCCGCGGTAAACGGCTTTTTCCAGCAGCGGTTTGAGCGGATCATTGCCAAGCTGGAGGAGGACCGGCGCACCCACCGGGACGATATCGCAGAAACCGTGCTGCGGAATATTGCGCGGCGCTATAAGGATCCGGCGCTCAGCACCCAGACGCTGGCCGATGAAATCGGCCTGTCCGCCGCCTATCTGGGGCGCGTTTTCCGCCATTCCCAGGGTATGTCTGTGGCTGATTATATCAATACGCTCCGCCTGGGAGAGGCGAAGCGTATTCTGCGGGAAACGGATATGAAGGTGAAGGAGGTTGGCCCCATGGTGGGGCTGGACAATGTGCAGTATTTCTTTGTGCTGTTCAAGGGCGATACCGGGATGACGCCCCGCCAGTACCGGATGAGCGCGCGGCAGGAAAATCAGCGGTAACGAACGCCTGCGCCCAGCGTCATGGCGTCATAGGCACATTTTACCTTGTCATAATTGCCCGCGCGGTCCAGGGCCAGGCCGCGGCCTACGCCGTCCGCCACGCGGCCCGCGCCGATCTGCGCCAATTGCTCCTCCAATTCCCGAAGCAGCGCGGGGGCGCTGCCGGGCGGGGTGCTGCGGCCGTCAAAAATAATGTGCAGCATCGGATCCAGCCCCTGCCGGGCGGCTTCCCGCGCCAGGGCCAGGGAATAGGCGATATCGCCGTGGGAGGAGGCGTGGGTCAGGTAGGACAGCAGGTGCAGCGTGGCGCCGCGCGCTTTCACGCCGGCCATTTGCCTGCGGAATACGGCGTTTTGGGCAAAGGTGCCGTTTTGCACGGCCGCTTCCAGGCGCATATCGTCCTGGGGCACCACGCGCCCCGCGCCAATGTTCATATGGCCCGCTTCGGAATTGCCGGTTTTTCCGGCGCAAAGGCCCACAAAAGTGCCGGATGCGTCCAGCCTGCTGTAGGGCACGCCTGCCAGCAGGGCGTCCCAGTACGGCGTATCCGCCAGGTGGATGGCGTCGCCGTCGTCCCCTTTGCCAAAGCCCCAGCCATCCAGGATGACCAGCAGCACCCGGCGGTCCGGACCGTAATCATGATCGGGCGTCAGCGTATGCCCCGTCATGCAGGCGGGTTGCTTCAGCCCCAGTGCCTGCAGCACGGTGGGCGCCACATCGCACAGCGCGCCGTCCAGCGGCGTGATTTTCCTTTCAGGCTGACGTCCGTCCAGCACAAGCAGCGGCACCTTGTTGGTGGTATGGGCCACGTGGGGCTCGCCTCGATCGGTATACAGCGTTTCGATGTTGCCGTGGTCGGCGGTGATCAGCACGGCCAGCCCCTGGCTCAGCGCGGTTTCAACCACGCGTTGCAGCTGGCTGCTGACAAAGGCCGCCGCTTCCAGCTTGGCCTCTTTGCTGGCCGTATGGCCGATCACGTCGCCGTTGGCGAAATTCACCACTGTGAAATCATGCTTGTCCATGCCGTCTATCACGGCGTCGGCCACCCGTTCCAGGCTCAGGTGGGGCACCTGGTCAAAGGGAACGCCGGCCGGGGAGGGGATGCGCACATCGGTTTCGCCCGGGAAGGGTTCATTCCGCCCGCCGTTCAAAAAGAAGGTGACATGGGCGTATTTTTCGGATTCCGCGCAATGCAGCTGGGTTTTGCCGGCGCTGCTGATCACCTGCGCCAGCGGCGTATCCACCTGCTCGGGCGCGAAAGCCACCGGCAGGCCCGCGTATTTTTCGTGATACAGCGTCAGGATGGAAAAGTCCAGATCGGGGATATATTTCCGGTCCACGGCGGAAAAACCGGGGTCAATGAACATATCCGTCAGTTCAATTTCCCGTTCGCCCCGGCGGCAGCAGAAAATGACCGCGTCCCCCGGTTTGATTGTCCCCACCGGCTGGCCCTGGCCATCCTCGCGCACCAGGGGCTCCATGGAATAATCGGTTTTCCCGCGCCCATAAGCGGCTTCCACCGCCCGCGCCAACGCTTCTCCGCCATGATCTGTCATATTGTACTCCTTCCCGTCCATCTGCCGGGGCAGTGGACAAAACGCTTTGAATAGACTACAATAATGGATAAGCACGCAGGGATCCTGCAAGCAAAGTATAATCCAACGGGACTTTATCCGTCAAGCCTGAGATAAAGGAGAATCTGAAATGAAGGCGATCATAACGGCCTTGGGGGGCAGCGGTGAAAACGGCCGCAATTGCTATCTGGTTCAGCGGGAAGGAAAAAACATCCTGCTGGATTGCGGCGTGATGCGCGAAACCACGCCGGAGGGGATCGGGCGTTATCCGTGCCTGACGGCCGAAATAGCCCGGTCGCTGGACGCCGTTTTCCTTTCCCATGCCCATGAGGATCATTGCGCCGCGCTCCCGCTGCTGTACAGGCTGGGATATCGGGGCGCCGTATACGCTTCCGCCGAAACCGCCCAGGCCGCTCCGGGCATGATGGAAAAATGGATCGCGTATGTGCAGGCCCGGAGCGGACGCCTGCCCTTTGATCCTGCCGATGCCGGGCTGGTGCGCTTTTCGCCGCTGGAAACGGGAAAAGGAACGCTGGCCGGGCAGCCTGTGGTCACCGGCCGCAGCGGGCATACCGCCGGGAGCCTGTGGCTGGCAATGGGGCCGGGTGCGCTGTTTTATTCCGGCGATATCTGCCCGCAGTCCCATACCCTGGCCTATGACGTTCCGCCTCCCTGCGCCGCCGCCGTCATCAATTGCGCCTATGCCGGGCGCACGCTGGATCAGGAACGACAATATGCCGCGCTGCTCCATACCGCCCGCCAGGCGCTGGAACAGGGCGTTCGCCTGCTGCTGCCCGTGCCGGCCGCCGGGCGGGGCTGCGATATGCTGCTGTTCCTGGCGGAGCACCTGCCCGCGCAGTCGGTCTGTGCCGAAAAAAACATCGTGGATGCCTGCCTGGCGCTGGCGCGGGAAAAGGCGTGGATTCGCCCGGGGGCCGTGCGGGCCGACCTGCTGGAACGGGTGCGGGTCATTGATTCCGACGCGACGCGCGGCGCTGCCTGGCAGCGGACTTCCGGCGTCTTTTTCACCACAGACGGCATGCTCACCACCGCCGTCGGCGCCGGATACCTGCGCGCCTTTGCGCAAAGCGGCCGCACGCTGGCGCTGCTCACCGGCCACGCCGCGGCGGGCAC
>JAFUGB010000144.1 GCA_017469605.1 Clostridia bacterium | reverse complement strand
CGTATTCCTCAATGTGGGCCTGGTGCTGGACCGCGGCATCCGCATTGGCGGCGTGGAAGGCCATCTGAGCGCGCCCATGTTCGGTATCGTCAGCGACAGCGCCGCGCTGGAGTATATTGTTTCGGCCTGCAGCTGCCTGACGGCTTGCTTTGCCGGGCTGACAGCGGTGAGCGTCTGCGCTGAGGGCGAGCGTGTGACGATTTGCGAAACGCCTGAAACGTCTGACGAGGGAGAAACTGAAAATAAAAACAAACCCGCTTTGCAGGAACTGCTGCATCCGAGGCCGATCGCGGGCATGAAGGGGATCGACTGGCTGCTGATGCTGGGCGTCACGGCGGTTTATGCGGTGGCTGCTTTTACCAACCTGGGGGCGGTCAAATCGCCGCAGACATGGTGGCGTTCCGAATCCCCCCAGGACAGCGTGGTGCTGGACCTGGGGGAGAGCCACGCTGTGAACATGCTGTATCTGGGCGGCATTCACCGCCAGGACCAGGAGTTCATCGTGCGGGTCAGCGAGGACGGCGAAAGCTGGAGCGAACCCTATTGGGCGGAGATCACTGAGGGAGACTGCTTCAAATGGAAATACCTTACCGAAGCCAGCTATTATGACGGCCAGCATACCTACGGCAATGAACCGGAGATGCTCTTTGGCCGATATGTGCGTATCGAGGCGCAGCTGATCGGCACCACCATATACGAGGTGATCCTCCGCGATCCCGAAACCCAGGCTGTTTATCCCGTCACGCTGGTCAGCGGGGATGGCGCAAACCTCATTGACGAGCAGGATGCCTTCTTTGGCGAACCCGGCTGGTACAATAGCACCTATTTTGATGAGATCTACCATGCGCGCACCGGCTATGAGCATTATCTGGCCATGCAGGGCGATTATACCTATATGCCCTATGAAACCTCGCATCCGCCGCTGGGCAAGGTATTGATAGCCCTTAGCATCAGTGTTTTCGGTATGACGCCCTTCGGCTGGCGCTTTGCGGGCGCCCTGGCCGGCGTACTGATGCTGCCCGGCATGTATCTGCTGGGAAAGCTGCTCACAAAACGGCGCCTCATGGCCTTTGCGGCCATGTTCCTGATGGCGGTGGACTTTATGCATTTTACGCAGACGCGCATCGCCACCATAGACAGCTTTGTGGTGCTGTTTATCCTTTGGTCCTATGTGTTTATGGTGTATTACCTGCGCATGGATTACTGGGATAAAAAGCTTTGGCGGACGCTGGTTCCGCTGTTCCTGTCCGGCCTGTGCATGGGCCTGGCTGTGGCCAGCAAGTGGACGGGCTGCTATGCCGGCGTTGGTTTGGCCCTGCTGTTTTTCTGGAGCCTGTACCGCCGCTTTACCCAATCGCTGGAGGCCAGGGACATGCCTGCAACAGGCAGGGCGGCCGCGGCGGCGGGGGAAATTTACAGGCGGCCCATCATCACGCTCCTGTGCTGCCTGGTGTTCTTTGTGGCGGTTCCGCTTGGCATCTATTATATCTCCTATATCCCTTATTTCCTGCCCTACACACCCTCAGGCGTTACGGTAAAGCGTGTGATCCAGGCTGCCGTGGGCGATTATTTTGAAAGCGGCTTTATGGGCGGCATGCTGGGCTATCACAGCACGCCGGGCCTGGGGATGGATCATCCCTTCTATTCTCCCTGGTATGAATGGCCCATCATTAAAAAACCCATGTGGTACTATTCAAGCGCCTACCGGACAGCGGGAACGGCACAGACCATTGTGGCCTTCGGCAATCCGCTGGTATGGTGGGGCGGCTTGGCGGCCATGCTTGCCGTGATCCTGGTATGGCTTCTGCGGCATGCTTCTCGGCATGAGGGCATTACGCTGCATACCGGGCAGAACGATATGCGGCCGGCGATCCTGCTGATCAGCTTTGCCGCCCAATTTGTGCCATGGGTGCTGGTTCCTCGGGGAACCTATATTTACCATTATTTTCCCTCGGTGCCCTTTATCATCCTGGCCATTTCTTTGTGCCTGGATCTGCTGGCTGACGCATGGGCTGAACCTGTTGCTGGAAGGGAAGGGTTTACGCTGCGGTTAAAGCGCGTCCCGGGCATCTTGACCGTGGCGTGTATGCTGGTCGCTTTAGCCCTGTTTGCGGCGTTCTTCCCCTATATCAGCGGCATTACGGCCAGCACCGAGTGGCTGCGGGCCATGCAGTGGTTCCGCGGGTGGATTTATTACTAAAGCTGGGAAGTGGATACAATGTTGGCGCGAACTTGCTGCTTTGCCCTGCAGGGGGTGGAAGGGATCCAGGTTACGGTGGAAGCCTATGTATCAGGCGGCCAGCCGGTGTTTTCTATTGTGGGATTGCCTGATGCTGCCGTCCGTGAAAGCCGGGACCGCGTATTTGCCGCGCTGAAAAACAACGGCTTTGCTGTTCCGGCCGGGCGGGTTACCGTTAGCCTGTCGCCGGCCGATGTGCGCAAGGAAGGCGCAGCTTTTGACCTGTCCATTGCCGTAGCGCTTGTCATCGCCACCCGACAGGTGCGGCCCCTCGATGCCGAAAAAATCCTGCTGATGGGTGAGCTGGCCCTGGATGGCAGGCTGGTACCTGTGCGAGGCGCGCTGTCCATGGTGCTGTCAGCCCATGAACGGGGGATCCGCGAGGTGATCATGCCTGCTGAAAACGCGCCCGAGGTGCAGGCCGTCCAGGAAATGCTGGTATATCCGGCCCATACGCTGTATGAGGCTGTGATGCATCTGACCGGCGCCGCGCCGCTGCTGGCGCAGCAGCAGAAGAGCTACGAGGAGTGCCTGCAGGAACGCTCCGTATCCTGCGACATGAGCAGCATTCGCGGCCAATCAGGTGCCCGCCGCGCATTGGAGGTGGCGGCAGCCGGCGGCCATAATATGCTCATGGTGGGCGTGCCCGGCAGCGGAAAAACCATGCTGGCACGATGCCTGCCCGGCATTCTGCCCCGCATGACCATGGAGGAAGCCTTTGAAACCACCCGCATCCATTCAGCGGCAGGCATCCTTCCGCCGGGAACGGGCCTGCTTACCGAACGGCCCTTCCGCACACCCCATCATTCAGCCTCCATGCCTTCATTGGTAGGCGGAGGGACGAACGCCATTCCTGGAGAAATTTCCCTGGCGCATAACGGCGTGCTCTTCCTGGATGAGCTGCCGGAATATTCCCGCGCTGCCCTGGAAGCGCTGCGGCAGCCCCTGGAGGATGGGATTTGCACCGTCAGCCGCGTCCGGGCCCATATGCAGTATCAATCCCGCTGCATGCTGGTGGCCAGCATGAACCCCTGTCCCTGCGGCTACTATGGCAGCGCAGTGCGGCAGTGCACCTGCGGCTCCCATGAAATTCGCCGGTATCTGGATCGTATTTCCGGCCCGCTGCTGGACCGTATTGATCTGCATATCGAGGTGGACGCCGTACCGGTGGAGGAGATCACCGCCGAAAAAAGGGGAGAAACCAGCGATGCCGTGCGCCGGCGCGTGGAGGCTGCCCGCGTCCGTCAAAGGGCGCGCTTCGCCCATGCGGGGATCACCTGCAACGCCCAGATGACAAACGCCCATATTGAGGAGCTGGCCTGTTTATCCGATGCCGCAAAAGCGCTGCTGGTCCGCGCCGCCGAAAAATACGCCTTGAGCATGCGCGGCTATACCCGCCTGATCAAAGTGGCACGCACCGTGGCCGATCTGCGGAACGATGATGATATTTCAGCGCCTGCCATGGCCGAAGCCATTCAGTACCGGATGCTGGACGCCAAATATTGGAACAGATAAAAACGCGCGCAAAAAAACCATGCCGTTTGAAGCGACATGGTTTTTTCGCGTCACCGCCAGTTTTCCCTGATTCGCCAGAAGCCTTCCATAAATCCCGGCATTCGTATTTCCTCCGCCAGCACGGCAGGCAATTCAGCCACAACGGCGCCATCCAGCAGCACCCGGGCAGTTCCCACTTCGGTTCCCGCCGCCATGGGGGCCTGCACTGATTCGGGCAGCGAAAGCTCTACCCGCAGCTTTTCAGCCTGTCCTGGACGCAGCAGCATGGACAGCCCCTTCCCAACGGCGATATTTACCGTATCCCGCGCGCCGCGGGTTACGGGCAGCTGGTAACCGGTGAGATCACCCGCTGCGATCACCTGGGTACGG
>JAFUGB010000143.1 GCA_017469605.1 Clostridia bacterium | reverse complement strand
TAATGAAAAAAGAGAATATGTGATCACCGATCCCCGCACGCCCATGCCCTGGGCCAATTATCTGGGCGCCCCGGCTTACGGCGCCATCGTGACCCAGAACGCGGGCGGCTACAGCTTTGTAAAGTCCGGGGCGGCCGGCCGTATCCTGCGCTATACGTTTAATCAGTTTGATGAGCCTGGCCGCTATATCTACCTTCGGGATGAAGAAAGTGGAGATTTCTGGTCGGCTTCCTGGCGTCCGGTGGAAAAACCGCTGGAGGAATACAAAACCGTTACCCGCCATGGCATGGCCTACACCCAGATCGAATCCTGCTATGACGGTATTGCGTCAAAGGCGCTGTATTACGTGCCGCTGAACGCCGCCCATGAGGTATGGCGGCTGCAGGTCACCAATGCCGGAAGCGAGCCCAGGACCATCGGCGTATTTGGGTACTGCGAGTTTACCACTGAAAGCTTTTATACCCAGGATCTGGTGAATATGCAATACACCCAGTTCATCACCAAAACCGAGTTTCACCAGGACCATATCCTGCAGCGCATCAACCAGTTCTGCGATCTGAATGCCGAGGGAGAAAACGGCCGGGAGCGCTTCTTTGGCCTGGCCGGCGCGCCGGTATGCAGCTATACCGGCCGCCGGGAGCGTTTTCTTGGCGCGCGCCGGTTCCATGCCCCCCAGGGCGTGCTGGACGGCAGATTGGACGATTCGCTGAATTTCAACGGGAATCCATGCGGCGCGCTGCATACCGTTCTGGCGCTTGCCCCGGGAGAAACAAAGACCGTTGCTTTTGTGCTGGCGCAAAAGGGAGAAAAAGCCGCCCGCAGTCTGATGAAGCATTATGCCGACCCTGAAGCGGTTTCAGCGGCGGAGTGGCGGCAGCTGATCAGCCATTGGCGGAATAAGCTGAAAAACCTGGAAGTCAAAACGCCGGATGACGATCTGAACACCATGGTGAATACCTGGAACGCATTCCAGTGCTATATCACCTTTATATGGAGCCGTACCGCCAGCCTGATTTACGCCGGTGAGCGAAACGGATACGGCTATCGGGATACAGTGCAGGATATTCAGGGCATTATCCATCTGGACCCGCAGATGGCCAAGGAACGCATCCGCTTTATGCTGTCTGCCCAGGTACATCATGGGGCGGGACTGCCGCTGGTGAAATTTGACCATCATCCCGGCCATGAGGATACGCCCGAACAGGAAAGCTATGTACGCGCCACCGGTCATCCCCACTACCGCGCGGACGATGCCATGTGGCTTTTCCCCACGATATATAAATATATAGCTGAAACAGGGGACAGCGATTTTCTGGATGAGGTGATTCCCTTTGCCGATTATGACGAAGGAACGGTCATTGAGCACCTGAAGCGCGCCATCGATTTTACCATGCGGCACCTGGGCGCGCACGGCATGCCCGCGGGCCTTCATGCCGATTGGAACGATTGTTTGCAGCTGGGTGCCCAGGGGGAGAGCAGTTTTGTGGCGTTCCAGTTTTAC
>JAFUGB010000142.1 GCA_017469605.1 Clostridia bacterium | reverse complement strand
TCATGGGCTGGCTGCCGTGCTACGCCGATACCGCTTATCAATGGCTGTTCACTGATATGCTGAACAACGTTCACGTGGAAACAGACGGCGATTTTTCCCAATGCGAAAAGATCACCCACACCGGTGCGCTGCTCATCGGCACCTATGACCGCTTCACCTACGGCGATCCGGCGGGCTTCCTCAAAAACATCAACGATCATATGCCAACAGCCGCACAAAACAAGCTGATCTTCATCGAAAAAACCGGCCATACCTACCAGCAAAAGGAGCAGGAGGTAGCCGACGCGATCTTGAAACTGGTGCAGGATTGGAGGAAATAACATGCCGTTCATTCTGTCAAAGGTCAGCACAAAAATGACCGAAGCCCAGGAAAAAGAAATTAAGACCCGCCTGGGCCAGGCCATTTCCCTGATCCCCGGCAAAAGCGAAGCCTATCTGCTGTGCGGATTTGAGGACAATTACCATTTGTATCTCCGGGGCGAAAAAGACGCTCCTATCGCCTATATCACCGTCAGCATTTTCGCCAATGAGCGGCATATCGGCAACGATGCTTTGTTCTCGGCCATTACAGATGCTTTTCATGCGGTTTTGGGTATTGCTCCGGATCGCGTTTACATCAAGTATGACGACATTGCCGTGTGGGGCGTATGCGGCCGGGCCATTGACAGGAGCGGTTTTCAATGAATGAACAGATCGCATTGACGGTATTCACAGATCCCATGATGGGCCTGTCCTATGAAAGCCAGCCGATCCTGGATCGGCTCAAAGCGGAATACGGAGAGCGGCTGCAAATTAACTACGTCATGTCCGTGCTGGTGCGGGACGTGAGCGATTTTATGACGCCGGAGGAAAGAGCACTGCCGCCCGAAGAAGGCATCCGACGCTACAATCAGCGGCTGGCGGATATTTACAAAAGTGAGGAATCCATCGGCGGCCTGCCCATGAACATGGAAAACTTCCATCTGTTCGATCCTGACCATCGCAGCTCTTACCCGCTGTGTCTGGCCTATCACGCAGCCAAGCTGGCCGCCCCGGAAAAGGCGGAGCAATTCCTGATCAACCTGCGGAAAGCCACCGTGCTGCAGGGCCGGATCACGACCCACCAAGAAGTCATCCTGGAGATCGTGAAAGAAACGGGTGTGGATGAAAATGCTTTCATCATCCATTTTGGGGATGGATCAGCTGAATCCGCACTGGAAAAGGACCGTCTGCTGACTCAACGCTTGGGCGTCTATGCCTTGCCCGCATATCTGTTGACCTGCCAGAAAAGCAGTTTCTTGCTGCCGTTTCTGACAGAGTTCAGCGCCTTTTCTTCAGCGATTGATCAAATGATGAAGAAAAAGAACCCATAAGATCACAACGGCCATCGGAAGCCGTTCCTGATAAAATCATTTTAAGGAGGCGAACAATCAAACCTGTTCCGTCATTCCGAACACAACAGTTTAAGAGAGGGGTAAAATCATGAAGAAAATTCTTGCAATGCTGCTGACCATGGCGCTGCTGCTGTCCAGCACTGCCGTACTGGCCGAAGGCGGTAAGTTTGCCGCGGGCGAGTACGAAGCCACCGCCACCGGCAATGGCGGCGATGTGACCGTGAAGGTCACCTTCTCCAGCGACAAGATCGAGAACATTGAAATCCTTTCCCAGAATGAGACCGTTGGCATTGCCGATGGGGCATTGGAAAAGGTGCCCGCTGAAATCCTGGCGGCCCAAAGCACCCAAGTGGACAGCGTATCCGGCGCGACCATTACCAGTAACGCGCTGATCAACGCTGTAGAGGATGCCATCCGTCAGGCAGGTGCTGATCCCATTTCCCTGACGCCAAATGCTGTCAGCTATGAAAAGCATTTGACGCCCGGCAGCTATATCAGCACCCAGCATGGCCATCACAGCAACATCACCGTGGAAACCGTAGTTACAGAGGATGCTATCCAAGCTGTCAACATCCAGGACGAAAACGATAGCTACAACATTGCTGACCTGGTGTTTGACACGCTGCCCGCTGCCATTGTGGAACATCAGTCCGTGGGCATTGATACCGTTACCGGCGCCACTTTCACCAGCCGAGCCGTGCTCTCCGCCGTAGAAGACGCTCTGCGTCAGGCAGGCGGCGATGAAGCCGTGATGGCTTTCTCTTCCAAAGTAGAAAGCCCTGCCTGGTCTCAGGACGAAATCACTGAAACCTATGATGTGGTGGTAGTTGGCTCCGGCCTGTCCGGCATCTCCGCCGCCATGGCAGCCCAGGACGAAGGCGCTAAGGTGCTGATCGTAGAAAAACTGCCTTACTGGGGCGGTACCAGCCAGACCGTATTTGGCTTGCTTACCTATCCCGACCATCACGGCGAGGACAAGGAAGGCATGACCAATTACCTGCTGCACCGCTACAACGGTTACAAGCAGGGCGATACCTACATGGACGGCGAATATCCCAATCCTGATGCCGTAGATTTGTATGTCAACAATGTGTACGACGATCTGAAATGGCTGGAAACTAAAGGCGTGACCTTCAACTATTACGACGCCGAGGAAGTTCACGGCAGCGACGATACCATCACGGATGAAAGTGTTGTGGAGGGTGTGTCCTCTTACCGTCATACCGTACCGTGGGGCAAGCTCAACGAGGACGGCACCGTCACCACCGAATACACCTGGTTGGCCTATGCGCATTATCAGGAGCCTGACCGTGAACCCAACGTAGCGGCTCGTGCCATGGAAAAGATGTTTAAGAACTTCACCGAGAACGGCGGCACCCTGCTTCTCAACACCACCGCCGAGGATCTGATCACCGATGAAAACGGTGCTGTGATCGGCCTGCAAGCCGAAGGCAAGGACGGCAAGTATACCTTCTACGCCAAGAGCGTGGTGCTGTGCGCGGGTGGTTATGGCGCAAGCGCCGAAGCCATCCAGAAGTGGATGCCCACCTACGCGGGCGAAACCAACATCACCCTGCCCGGCAACACCGGCGACGGTATACGGATGGCACTGGATGTTGGCGCGAAGCTGTTTGACGATCAGTTCATGATGGGCGGTTCCGGCCACACCATGATCACCGATGAAGATCTGATTTCCCAGTGGCGCGATGCCGAAACCCCTGGCGCAGCTTTGATCGTGACGCCCAGAGGTCAGCGCGTCAACTCTGAAACCCCCGAATCCTATTCCAACTCCACCATGCACGTGAATCCCGATTCCAGGGACTACTACTGGATCATTGTCAATGAGGATGTGGCCAAGGCCAATAACGTACTCAGCGATATCTACGATTCCAACAGCGTTGTGGGCACCTATCAGGATATGCTGGAAGAGCAGCTGGCCGCGGGCAACGAGCGTTTCTTCAAGGCGGACAGCATTCAGGAACTGTCCACCCAGATCGGCATTGTGCCCGTCAATATGATGTACACCCTGAATCACTACAATTCCCTGTGCGAAAAAGGTGAGGACACCGATCTGTTCAAGAGCCCGGAGAATCTGGTGGCCATGAAGGAAGGCCCCTGGTATGCCGTAAAGGCATACATGAGCTACTTCGGCACTGTAGGCGGCGTGGTCACCGATGAGCACGGCGCTGTATTGGACGAAGCGGGCAACGCGATCCCCGGTCTGTACGCTGCCGGCGAAACCTCCAACCACAATATGTTCAACCTGACCTATCTGGGCGGCTTCTCCCTGGGCGAATGCCTGGTATTCGGCCATGAAGCTGGCATGAATGCCGCCAACTATGCCGCGCAATAATTCAATCATTCTAATGACTGGGGCTGTTCTCACATCTTGAGACAGCCCCAGTTGTACAAATCAATTGTTTGACGCTGCTGTTTACTCTGGCCGAATTTGGCTCTGCCTGTATGGTTGACAAAGGTCACCGTGCTGCTATCCTATTACCGGTCGGCGATGGCTGGGATCGCTGGGATCTGGGCTGGATCAGAGATAGAGCACACAATTGTCAGCAACAGATTGCTCTATACGAACTGACACCAATTACACCAATTTTGCCCTGAGAGCGATTTTTGCCCTTGCAGATGACAGAATCCTCGTTCGCTTGAATTTCAGCCCCTTAGAATCGAAAATTGCTCCAAATGACACCATATATTGATTGCATATTTTTCAATTGATACTATATATTGTATGATTTTGAGACGCTTAAAATTCATAGGATCTTGCCAGAAAAATCAGCGACACAATTATGCCGGCCTCCCCGATGGTTGTGCCGACACGTTGTGTTTATAAGGTCAGAATGACATCATGCAGAATGACCTCTTCTGCTCTGCTTCGAATGCTGTTCATTCTGCTGACCCATTCAAGGGGCTGCGCTTCTTTCATGCTCTCCGTGATGCCTTCCTGGGTTGCCATCTGGGCAATCAGCCTTTCCAGCATGCTTACTGCTCTTTCGTTTGCATCGGCCAGATACATGATAAGTGTTCCGTTTAGGATGAGCCGCTCATACAACCCTGGATGTTCTGCCTCCAGGTATTTACTGTGCATTCGGCCCCATTTCCCGATGGGGCGTGGGTCTTTATCACCGGTTACCAAATTGGGATACAGCATGCCATCATCACCAAGGGTATAGGTGCCGCCAAGTTCTTCATACAGGGACTTCATCATCATTTCCTCCTTAAAATGTAGTCGTTTGATGCCGTGAAACAGGTTAAGCACTACGGTTGCCGGCTTTGTTGTGTTGAGGTTTGGTGATTAGTTCCTTATGACAATGAAATCAAGAGGTTTTGCTTGCTTTTTTCATCCGGATATAATACAATATAATGGCACGTATAATATACTATCGAGGTGAGATGATGACGATCGAAAAATACAGCTCAAATGGAACC
>JAFUGB010000141.1 GCA_017469605.1 Clostridia bacterium | reverse complement strand
ATCCGCTGCCCGAGGCCCAGCTGGACCGTTTCCTGTTCAAGGTGCTGGTGCCTTTTCCCACGCTGGAGGAGCTGGACGGCATCGTGAATATGACCACCACGGGGGAGGAGCAGCAGGCCCATAAAGTGGCCGACGGCCAGGAGATCCTGCGCCTGCGGGACATCTCCCGCCAGGTGCCTGTGGCCCAGGCGGTGCAGCAGTACGCCCTGCGGCTGGTCCTCAATACCCATCCTGAGCTGGCTGAAAGCCCCGCCATAAGCCGCGATTTCCTGCGCTTCGGCGCCAGTCCCCGGGCGGCCCAGGCCATCCTGTCGGCGGCGCGGGTGCGTGCCCTGGCCCAGGGGCGGTTCAATGTGTCCTTTGAAGATATCCAGGCTTTGGCCAAGCCCTGCCTGCGTCATCGGATCGCCCTGAATTTTGAGGGCATGGCCCAGGGGCGCACAGCGGACGATATCATTGAGGAGCTGCTGAAAGAGGGCAAAAAATAATGCTCAGCGAAGGCTTTTTGCGGCGGCTGGACGCTTTGCGGCTCACGCTGCGGGCCCCGGCGCAGGGCGGCGCCGGGGGACTCAGGCGTTCCAAAGCGCTGGGCACCTCGGTGGAGTTTTCGGACTTCCGGGAATATGCGCCCGGGGATGATCCCCGGCGCCTGGATTGGAACGCCTATGCCCGGTTTGACCGGCTGTTTTTGAAGCTGTTCATGGAGGAGCAGGAGACCCAGGTGAATATCCTGCTGGACGCCAGCACCTCCATGGCTGAACGGGGCAAATGGGAAATGGCCCAGGGCCTGGCCCAGCTGTTTGGCTATTTGGCCCTGCGGGGCGGAGACCGGGTGACGCTCTATGCTTTGGGCGGCGACGGCCGGTATACGCCCAGCCTGTCCGGCCGCGCCGATTACATGCGCGCGGTCCGCTTTCTTGAGGATATCCGGCCTGCCGGGGAATTGCGGCTATGCCGGGATGTGCAGCGGCTGCCGGTGAAGGCCGGACGGGGCATCACGCTGCTGATCACCGATCTCATGAGCCCGGACGGCCATGAAAAGGCGCTGCAGTCGCTGCAATACCGCAAGCAGGAGGTTACGCTGCTGCATGTGCTTTCGCCCTGGGAAATGGAACCGGAGCTGGAGGGCATGGTGCGGCTCATTGACAGCGAGACCGGCGAAAATCGGGAGCTGCTGATCAGCGGCGACCTGATGAAGGCCTATCATGCGGCGCTGGAAGGGCTTTTGAAGGGCGCCGAGACCTTCTGCCATGACCGGGAGATGGGCTATATCCGGCTGCTGTCCGATATGGATATTGAAGTTGAAGCCCTGCGGGCGCTGTCCCGGGTGGGCATCGTGGGATAACAAAGGAGATTCTGCGTATGCGTTTTCTTTTTCCGGCGGGGGCCTGGGGCTTTGCCGCCCTTCTGGTGATCACGGCGCTGTACCTGCTCAGGCGGCGCAGCGAAAGCTTCACCGTGCCCAGCCTGCTTTTGTGGCAGCGGGCGATGGCGGAGCAGCAAGCCATGAAGCCCTTCCAGAAGCTGAAAAAGAATATACTGTTTTTTATTCAGATGGCGCTGGCCCTGCTGCTGGCGCTGGCTTTGATGCGCCCGGCGGTGAGCGGCGGCGTGCGGGGAGAAACCGTACTGATTTTTGATCTTTCGGCCAGCATGCAGGCCCGGGAAAACGGACTTTCCCGCCTGGAGCTTGCCCAACGCCGGGCGGATGCCCTGGTGGATGGCATGCGGGAGGGCGACCGGGTCACGGTGCTGGCGGCGGGGGACAGGGTGGAAATCAAGCTGTCCCGTTCGGGCGATCTGAGCCGGGTACGCAGTGCCATCGACGGCCTGCAGGCTGGAAACGGCGGGGCCGATATGGATGGCGCGGTGTCTCTGGCCCAGGCCATGGCCCGGGATATTGAGGGGCTGAACATCGTGGCCTTTTCCGATACCTATGCGGCTTCCGATATCCAGGCGGTCCGCACCGGCACGCCTGCGGACAACCGCGCCCTGCTGTCGCTGAGCGTCGGCGCCGACGGCCAGGCGTTTGTCCGCGTGGCCAATTACGGCAGGGATGCCGCCGTCACGCTGGAATGCAGCGCCGATGGGGAGCTTTGCGATATGGCTGTGCTGGAATTGGCCGAGGGAGAAACCGGCTCCGCGCTGCTGCGGGTGCCCGCGGACAGCGAAACCGTGCGGGTGAATATTGCCGAGACCGACGCGCTGGCGGCCGATAATACCCGTTGGTACGCGGCGCGGCAGGCAAGCGTTTACCGCGCTGCGCTGTGCGGGGATAATGTGTTCCTGGAAAAGGCGGTTTCGCTGCGGGATGATATTATGCTGCTGCGCACCACCGCCCGGGAGGCGGCCGAGCTGGAAAACATCGATCTGTATATTTTTGACGGCGAACTGCCCCAGGCGCTGCCCGAGCACGGCGCGCTGATCTGCCTTGCGCCGGACAGCGCCGTGCTGGATATCGCGCCCGGGAATGCCGCGGAATATGGCGGAAACCCGCGGGCCGATACCGCCGATCTGGCCCGGCGGCTTACCCAAAACCTGCTGCTGGAGGATATCGCCATCCGGCGCTATACGCCGCTGCTGGGCGGCCAGGCCGTGCTTCGCCTGGGGGATGAAGTGCTGCTGTCGGTCGCTGAGGAGGATGGCCGCAAGGCCGCTGTGCTGGGCTTTGACCTGCACGACAGCAACCTGCCCATGAAGGGCGATTTTCCGGTGCTGGTCCAAAATCTGCTTTCCTGGCTGCTGCCGGACAGCAGGCAGGCGATTCAGGACGGCACCTGCGGCCAGATGATAGCGATCCCCGCGGACAGCCGGGCTGTGCGTACCGATGTGGTTTTGCCCTCGGGCAAAACGCTTGCGGCCGAACAGACGCTGGAGGATACCGCGGACCAGGGCATTTATACCCTGCGCTATACGTATGACGGTCAGCCTGACCGCCTTTCACGGTTTGCCATGCATATGGAAAACGCCGAAAGCGATGTGCGTTCGGTGGGGCCGTCTTCGGGCGCGGTGGCCTTGGGCGGCACGGCTAACGCGGGCCGGGAGCTGACGCCCTGGGCGCTGCTGGCATGCCTGGCGCTGCTGCTGCTGGAATGGGAGGTGAGCCGCCGTGTCGCTTGAGTTTCTGCGCCCATGGGCGCTGGCCGTGATGGCGGCGGGCCTGGGATGGACAATTTTCATTGCGCTTCGTTCCCGCAGGACGCGGGGATTGGCCCTTGCTTTGCGCTGCCTGCTGGTGTGCCTGCTGTCGCTTGCCGTGGCCGCGCCCTCCATCCTGCTGCCCGGCGGCAACAGCGCCGTGTGGCTGCTGGCCGACGCGTCCGATTCCGCCCGGGCCATGCAGGAGCAGATTACCGGGGATATCCGGACAGCCATTGAAAATAAGAATAAGAGCCTGGATGCCGGCGTGATTGCCTTTGGCGGCAACGCCATGGTGGAAGCGCCGCTGTCCGCCGAGCCGATGTACAGCGGCGTGCGCACGGCGGTGGACGGCCAGGACAGCGACCTGAGCGGCGCGCTGACGCTGGCCGGCGCATTGCTGCCCTCGGATGCCGGCGGCCGTATCGTGGTGCTGTCCGACGGCATGCTTGACGATCCCGCCGCCGCGGCCAAAGCGCTGGCTGCCCGGGGCATTCCGGTGGATGTGCTGCCGATCAGCGCCGAAACGCTGCCTGACGCCCAGGTCTCCGAGGTGCGCGTGCCCGCTTCGGCATACGCGGGACAAAGCTTTTCTGTGACCGTGCGGGTGGATGCCGCGCTGGATACGGCGGGAACGCTGGTGCTGTACCAGAACCGCATGCCGGTGGATACCCGGCAGGTGACGCTGCGCAAAGGCGAAAACACCTTTGTTTTTCGGGATGTCGCCCAGGTCAGCGGCGTGGTGACCTACGAGGCCCGGCTGCTGGCGGCAGGGGATGCGCGCAGCCAGAACGACAGCCTGGGAGCCTATGTATATGTGCAAGGCGCGCCAAGGCTGCTGCTGGTGGAGGGCCGTCCGGGCGAGGGCAGCGAAATGGCCGCCATGCTGCGGGCTTCGGGCATGGATTTTGAAACGATCCAGCCTGTCCAGCTGCCGGCGGATGCCGGGCAGCTGCAGCGCTATGACGCCGTTGTGCTGGTCAATGTGGATTATGATGCGGCGGATGAGAGCCAGTGGCAGGCGCTGGATACGGCGGTCAAAACCCTGGGACGCGGCCTGACCGTTATTGGCGGCGACAGCAGCTACGCCCTGGGCGGCTATCGGGGCACGTTGCTGGAGGATATGCTGCCCGTTACCATTGATGTGCGCAGCAAATTGGATTTGCCCTCATTGGCGCTGATGCTGGTGATCGATAAATCGGGCAGTATGACCGACGGCATGTTCGGAACCACCCGGCTGGAGCTGGCCAAGGAAGCCGCCATGCGGGCCTGCGAAGTGCTTACCGAAAACGACCAGGTGGGCGTGATCGCCTTCGACGATGCCGCCAAATGGGTGGTTCCGCTGCGGCAGGCCGATGATATAGCCGCGATTCAGAACCAAATCGGCACCATCCGTCCGGGCGGCGGAACGGCGTTCTACACCGCGCTGTACGAATCCGCGCGCGCGCTGATAGAAAGCGATGCCGCCCAGAAGCACGTGATTTTCCTCACCGACGGCGAGCCGGGGGACAGCGGCTATGAGGGCATCGTGGAGGATATGGCCGCCCACGGTATCACCCTGACCACGGTGGCGGTGGGCAGCGGGGCCGACCAGCGGCTGCTGCGCGCCCTGGCCCAGCGGGGCGGCGGCCGCGCCTATGCCGCTGACGAGTTTGATAACCTGCCCAAGATATTCACAAAGGAAACCTATCTTGTGTCGGGATCCTATGTGCAGAACCGAACCTTTACGCCCATCATAACGCACGAATCGGTGCTGACCGATTTTGCGGGTTTTCCGCAGATGACCGGCTATCTGGCGGCCACGGAAAAGGCGCTTTCCACGGTGGAGCTGATCAGCGACCGGGAGGACCCCATCCTGGCCTGGTGGCAGTACGGCGCGGGCCGGGTGCTCTGCTTCATGGGCGACAGCCGGGGCGCCTGGACCGGTCAGCTGCTTTCCTGGAGCGATGCCGCGGCGTTTTACGGCGGCATGGCGGCCTTTGTGCTGCCGGGCGATGAACGCAGCGGCGAATTGACCGCCCAGCGCGCCGGGGACAGTTTGGAAATCACCTATACCGCGCCGGAGGACGGCTCGGGGCTTTCCACCCGGGTAACCGCCATTTTGCCCGATGGCAGCCGGCAGGAGATCCTGCTGGCCGAAACGGCCCAGGGCGTCTATACCGGCCAAATGACCGCCGATCAGTATGGCGCTTACGCCCTGCGGGTGGAGCAATACGCCGCCGACGGCAGCCTGGAGCGCGTTATGGAAGGCGGAACGGTGGCCGGGTATGCCCGGGAATATGACCTGCGCCGCACCCAGGAAACGGGCGTGCTGGAGCGCTTGGCGGCGCTGACCGGGGGCCAGGTATATTCCGATGCCTCGCAGCTGTTGGCCCAGGCGGGCAAAGGCGCCTCCCGGCGGGTTGACCTGACCCGAGGGCTGATGATCGCCGCCCTTCTTCTCCTGCTGCTGGATATCGCCGTCCGCCGCCTGGGGTGGGACGCGCTGCTGGACAAATGGCTGAAGCGTGAACCGCGGAAAGGGGAAAAGCAGCGGATGCAAAAGCCTGCGGCGCCGGAGAAAGCGGCGGCGCCAAAGCCGCCTGTTCCCCAAGCCGGGGATACGGCCCGGGCGCTGCTGCAAAAGCAGAAGGACAAAAAACTATTGTGATCTTTTTTTCGATGGATAAATGAATGCGGCCTTGCATCCTCCCGCGCTGTTTTACAGATAATAGTGCGGGAGGTGTATTTTGTGCTCACAATTTTTTTTCGCGCCATTCTGCTCTATAGCTTTTCGGTGCTCTCCATGCGCGTCATGGGCAAGCGGCAGATTGGTCAGCTGCAGCCCTATGAGCTGGTGGCCGCCATCCTGATCGCTGATTTGGTGGCCGAGCCCATGTCGGGGGCCGAAACGCCGCTGCTGCACGGCATCGTTCCGGCGCTGGCGCTGGTGCTGATGCACAGCGTATTTGGCCTGCTGGGGATGAAAAGCCCGGGCTTTCGCCGGCTGCTCAACGGAAGCGCCCGGGTGCTGATCCGCGATGGCAGCATTCAATATGACGAATTGCGGCAGGTATGCATGCCGGTATCCGATTTGATGGAGACCGTGCGCGCGGCCGGCATTCTGAATATCAGCGATGTACAAACGGCGGTGCTGGAGACCAACGGCGTGCTCAGCGTATTTCCCAGGGCGGCAGAGCGCCCGGCAAACACCCGGGAATTGGGCATTGCCGCCGCTGAGGAGGGGCTGCCCCATGTGCTGATTTCCGATGGCCAGTATCGGGAAGGCGAGCTGCGCCGCCTGGGGATCACCCGGGAAGCGCTGGACGCATTTTTGCGTTCCCAGCGGATCATGGCGCAGGATCGGGTGCTGCTGTGCTCGCTGGACAGCGCGGGAGAGATGTTTATCCAGCTCTGCGGCCAGGGACAAACGGCCCGGCGGGTGCAGTGGAAGGGGGATCAAACATGCGCAGGAGCCTGATCGTGAGCGTAACCATTCTTTTGCTGGTGGCGGCGGTATGCGGAACCTGCGAATGGTATAACGGCGCATCCGTGCGCCGGTACCGCCTGGCGCTGATGCCGGTGGAGGCGGCGCTGGACGGCGGACAGTGGGAGGAGGCCCTGCGGCTGACCCAGCAGATATCCATCCAATGGGAGAGGGAGGCGGGGTTCATTCAGCTGTGGATCAACCACGCCGATACCGATGCCGTTACCCATGCCCTTCGCGGGCTGGAAATATCGGCCCGGAATGCCGATTTCCTGTCCGCCATGCTGTTTTATGGCGATTGTGTGGAAAATTTCGATCATTTGCACCATCGGGATGCATTTACATTGAAAAACATATTGTGATATAATATTCAGGTGGCTTTGCACCCGATGCTGTAAAGGAGCGTGTACGATGCCGGAGCAAAAGCGAATCTGGACCGTTCCCAATGTGCTGACCATGTTCCGCATGGTCCTGATCCCGGTTTACTGGGTACTGATGATTGGGTACCGGCTCAATTATTGGGCGCTGGGCGTGTTTGTGCTGGCGGCATGTACCGATATGCTGGACGGTTTCCTGGCCCGAAAATACCACCAGGTCACTGATTTTGGAAAGCTCATGGATCCCCTGGCCGATAAGCTGATGACGCTGTCGGTCATGGCCACGCTGCTGATCCGCGGCATTATCTCCTGGGAGCCCCTGGCGCTGCTGGCCTGTAAGGAACTGATGATGCTGATTGGCGGCTTGCTGCTCTATAATCGCAAGATCGTGGTGCACTCGCTGTTTGTGGGCAAGTTTGCCCAGACATGCCTGTGCCTGGCGCTGATCCTCAGCTTTTTTGCCGATCGGTTTGAGTGCCTCAGTCCCCAGCCCCATACGACGCTGCTGTGGGTGGGCGTTGGCGCGGCATATTCCGCCCTGGTGGTTTATGTGCGCTCGGTGTTCCGCCAGCTGCGGGGCGTGGAGAATACCTATAAAGAACGCAGAGAATAATCAATATACTATTGGAGGAATGCTTTCATGCCGGAAAAGAAAACCTATTATCTCACCACCCCCATCTACTATCCCAGCGGCAATATGCACATTGGCCATACCTATACCACAGTGGCGGCCGATACCATGATCCGCTTTAAGAAGATGCAGGGCTACGATACCTATTTCCTTACCGGCCTGGACGAGCATGGCCAGAAGATCGAAAAAAAGGCCCAGGAAGCGGGCGTTACGCCTCAGGAATATGTGGATAAAATTGCCGAGGAGACCAAGGCGCTGTGGAAGCTGATGGATATCGAAAACGACGATTTCATCCGCACCACCGAGGAACGGCATATGAAGATCGTGCAGAAGATCTTCCGGCAGTTCTATGAGCAGGGCGATATCTACAAGAGCGAGTATGAGGGCATGTACTGCACGCCCTGCGAAAGCTTCTGGACGCCCACCCAGCTGGTGGAAAAGGACGGGCAGAAGGTTTGCCCGGACTGCGGCCGTCCCTGCCAGCCCACCAAGGAGGAAAGCTATTTCTTCCGTATGAGCAAGTACCAGGATTGGCTGATCGATTATATCGAAACCCATCCTGATTTTATCCAGCCCGCCAGCCGCGCCAACGAGATGCTGAGCAATTTCCTGCGGCCGGGCCTGCAGGACCTGTGCGTCAGCCGCACCAGCTTTAAATGGGGCGTGCCGGTGGACTTTGACGATAAGCACGTGGTGTACGTGTGGATCGACGCCCTGAGCAACTATATCACCGCCCTGGGCTACGGCACCGATCATGACGCGCTGTTCCGGAAGTATTGGCCTGCCGATGTGCACCTGGTGGGCAAGGAAATCGTCCGCTTCCATACCATCTACTGGCCCATCATGCTCCATGCCCTGGGGCTGCCCCTGCCCAAGCAGGTGTTTGGACATGGCTGGCTGCTGTTTGGCATGGACAAAATGAGCAAATCCAAGGGCAATACCGTATATCCCGGCCCCATCGTGGCCCGCTACGGCGTGGATACCCTGCGCTATTACCTGATGCGCGAGATGCCCTTCGGCGCCGACGGCAACTATACCAATGAGTCCTTCCTCACCCGCGCCAACGCCGACCTGGCCAACGACCTGGGCAATCTGGTTTCCCGCACGGTAGCCATGATCGAAAAGTATTTTAACGGCGTCGTGCCCGCGTGGACCGAAGCCGCCGCGGACGAGACGCTGGATATCCCGCTCCGGACCCATTGCGCCCAGCTTCCCGCGCTGGTGGAGGAGCAGATGAATAAGCTCCAGTTCTCTCAGGCGCTGGTGGAAATCTGGAAGGTCATCGGTGAGTGCAACAAGTACATTGACGCCACCCAGCCCTGGGTGCTGGGCAAGGATCCCGAAAAGAAAGCCCGCCTGGGCAACGTGCTCTATCTGCTGGCTGAGTGCATCCGTTTTGCCGCTGTGCTGATCGGCCCGGTGATGCCCCATACGCCCGCCCGCATCTTTGAGCAGCTGGGGATCGCTGACGAAAACCTCAAGAGCTGGGACAGCCTTTCCGGCTTTGGCGCACTACCCGCTGGTATCAAGGTATGCAAGGGCGAAGCGCTGTTCCCGCGCCTGGATGTAAAGAAGGAGCTGGAATCGCTGGAGGCCGAGCGTCAGGCCGCCCAGCCCAAGGCGCCTGAAAAGAAGGAAGAGCCCAAAAAGGAAGAAAAGAAAGAAGCCAGGAAGGCGGAGCTGCCCGAAGGCTGCGTCAGCATTGATGATTTCTTTAAATGCAAGCTGCGGGTGGCCAAGGTGCTGGGCTGTGAGCATGTGAAAAAGTCTGAAAAACTGCTCAAATTCGATCTGGACCTGGGAAATGAGCGCCGCACCATCCTCAGCGGCATTGCCAAGTTCTATGAGCCCGAACAGCTCATTGGCAAAAATCTGGTGATCATCGCCAATCTGCCGCCCCGCAAGATGATGGGCATTGAAAGCAACGGCATGATCCTGTCCGCCGTGGAGGAAAAGGAAGACGGCAGCGAATACCTGCGCGTGCTCACCGTGGACGGCGATATCGCCCCCGGCAGCGAAGTGGGCTGACGTGGATCACAATAATTGAATCCGGGGGCGCCTTTCTCGGCCCGGTTGCCTGGAATTTGGGGAAGGGACGAGCGGGACGTACTTTCTTGGAAGCCCAGGAAGGCAGCGTTTGTCAGCGTAAAAGCGGCAAACGCAACGAGAAACGGCAACGCAAAGAATCGCTCCCTGGCCGCACAGCAAAAAGCAGGGCAATTTGCAGAAAAACAAGTGAACTTGTTTTATCGCAAATTGCCCTGCTTTCCTGATGCCCGGGAGCTGGCTTGGCGGCAAAAGAGCTGTACGCGCAGGCTGTCTGTTTATCCCCGATCCCGGCATGGCCGGGATGAATGTCCAAAGGGGCCTTCAGCGAAAGCGGGCCGACTGTATCCCCGGCGCCATCCATGGGAGCGGCGTCCTTTTTTAATGGGGCTTTCTTCGCGCCAGCGCCGCTTGAATAAATCCTAAAAACAGCGGATGGGGTTTGTTGGGACGGCTTTTGAATTCAGGGTGGAACTGCACGCCCACAAAGAAATCCTCCTTCGGCAGCTCCACCGTTTCCACCAGCTGTCCATCGGGGGAAAGGCCGGAAAGGCACAGCCCGGCGGCCTGCAGCCGTTCCCGATAATCGTTGTTGACCT
>JAFUGB010000140.1 GCA_017469605.1 Clostridia bacterium | reverse complement strand
TCCCGGGCGGAAAAGGCGCAAGGTACAAATCGCTGGCGCGATTTGGTCCTCGCACCGCGCATGTCGCTGCTGCGGATTATCGTCGAGGGTGTGCCCCCTCGACGCTCCCCTCTCATTTCACATTCGTTGATTAGTTCTAACTCAATGAGTGAACAGTAATCATGCACCGGTAAGGTGCTGAAAAAACAACCCCAAAAGGAGGATTTCCCATGAAAAAGGTCGTATCTCTGTTTCTGGCCGTCATCATGCTGATGAGCCTGGCCTCCTTCGCTTCCGCGGAGCAGACCGAATTCAACGTGCTGAGCGGCATCTCCGCCCTGTCCGGCGGCTATGACAAGAACGAAGTGCTGCTGGCCATGCAGGAGCAGGCGGGTGTAAAGATCAACTGGGACACCTGGTCTGACAGCCTGAGCGAGGTGGTCGGTACCCGCATCAGCGGCAACGCCGCCAGCAAGAATCCCATCGACGCCTTCCAGGCCGTGGGATTCAGCAACTTCGATCTGATGCGTTACGGCGCTGCCGGCACCTTCATTGACCTGACTCCCTACATTACCCCCGAAGTGATGCCCAATCTGGCGGCTATCCTGGAGGAGCATCCTGAAATCAGAGCCGCTATCACCATGAGCGACGGCAAGATCTACGGCCTGCCCGCCGGTGAACAAATGGGTACTGCCGGTATCGGCCGGGAAAAGGATTATTCCATCTTCTCCGTGCCCCAGTTCGCCATGATCAACAAGGCCTGGCTGGACGACCTGAACCTGGAAATGCCCAGAACCCTGGATCAGCTGCACGACGTGCTGGTCGCTTTCAAGGAAAACGACATGTCCGCTAAATATTACGGCAATGCGGCCGGTTCTACCATTCCCATGAGCACCGGCTTTGACGAGTGGTGCTGGGGCCAGAATGTGTTCTATGCCGGTTTCGGCTTCACCAATTGGCCCAACGACGTGTGCATGGACCTGACCGTGAACGCGGACGGCGTTGTAAATTTTGTCTCCGACGATGACAGCTATCGCGCCGCCGTCACCTATTTCCATGATTGGTATGCCGACGGTCTGATGGACCTTGAAATGTTCTCTCAGGACGCCAACCAGCTGATCGCCAAGTGCACCGGTGGCCGTGTGGGCGTTGCCACCTGGTGGGAAATCAATGAAATCATGGGCCAGTATGCAAAGGATTATGTGTATCTGCCCATCCTGAACGGTCCGGAAGGCACCAGCAACGTAACGCTGCGCACCGGCGGCGCGATCAATGCCGGTCAGCTTTCCATTACCGCTCAGTGCAAAGACCCCGCCAAGCTGCTTTCCTTCTATGACCTGTGGTACGTCGGCGAAAACGTGATGCAGCTCCAATACGGTCCCATCGGCGTGTTCTTCAACGAGAAGAATGAAAAGGGCCAGTGGATTTCCATCACCGACGAGGAAGCCCGCGCCAAGTTCAACAAGTCCTCCGGCGAGCTCAAGAGCCAGAGCGAGGTGGCCGGCCCGAAGCTGATCCTCTCCCAGTATTACAACGACGTGTGGGAGATGGAAGCCCGCGCCCAGGAACGCCTGGCCGATACTTACGACTACTGGTTCCAGTATGTGAAGGATTTCTCCTTCTATCCGCAGGACTGCGTGTTTACCGAGAGCGAGCTGGACGACCTGGACTTCTACCGCGCCGACTTTGAAAGCGCCGTCAAAGAGCAGGAGGCCCTGTGGATCAAGAACGGCGGCCCCACCGACGCGGAATGGGCAGCCTACAAGGCGACCCTGGAACGCTGCGGCATGAGCACCCTGCTGGACATCTATCAGACGGTCTACGACCGCTACGTGGCCGCCAAATAATCGTCAACAGTCATAACGCTTTGCCGGGAGCCGGATTTCCGGCTCCCGGCTTCATGATATCAACAACGCAGGAGGCCCCTTATGAGCAAGAACCCAACACCGCTGGAAAGAGTCAGGGATTATGAGCGGGAGCAGGCCCCCAAGCTTCCCGCTGACGAACGGCCATTGTTTCATCTGACTCCTTTGGTGGGCTGGATGAACGATCCTAACGGGTTCTGTTATTATAAGGGACAGTATCACCTGTTTTATCAGTATCATCCTTTTTCCCGGCAATGGGGGCCCATGCACTGGGGGCATGCCGTGAGCGATGACTTGCTGCATTGGACGTATCTGCCCTGCGCGCTGGCTCCTGATACGGCAGCGGACGCGGGCGGGTGCTTTTCCGGCAGCGCCGTGCCCCTGCCCGATGGACGGCTGATGCTGGCCTATACCGGCGTACAGCCCGCCGGCACCTTCCGGCGGGAGACTCAGGCCCAATGCGTGGCCTTTGGCGACGGTACGGATTTTGAAAAGTCCCTGCTGAATCCTGTGGTCCGCCATGCTCACCTACCGGAGGGGTACAGCGAATTTGATTTCCGCGATCCCAAAATCTGGCGGGAGGCTGACGGCACTTTCCGGATGGTAGCGGCGAACCGTCACGAAGAAAGGCAAGGCGCGATCCTGCTGTTCTCCAGCCGCGACGGGCTGGACTGGCAGTTTGCAGGAGAAATTGACGCCAGCCGGAAGGAATATGGGCGGATGTGGGAATGCCCCGACTTTTTTCCTTTGGACGGCAAACAGGTGCTGTTGGTCAGCCCCCAGGAAATGCAGGCACGGGAAGAATTTCACGCGGGATACGGCACGATGGCGATGCTGGGCACATTCCATGAAAAGGACTGTCAATTTGATCGGGAAAGCGTTCAGCCCGTAGATCATGGCCTGACCTTTTACGCGCCGCAGACCACCCTTGCGCCTGATGGCCGGCGGCTCATGATCGGCTGGATGGATAACTGGGAAACCTGTAAGGAGGCCCCTCGCCGGCACCCCTGGTATGCGCAGATGAGCATGCCCAGGGAACTGTTCATTCGGAACGGGCATCTGTATCAGCGCCCTATCCGGGAAATCGAAACCATGTGGCGGGATACAGTGAGCCATGAACAGATCACTGTGCAAGAAGAAACTTCGCTTCCTGGCGTGCAGGGGCGAACGCTGGATATGACCGTAACGCTGCATCCTCAGGCATCCGCCTGCCGCCGCTTTACGCTTCATGTGGCCAAGGGCAGGGCGCATTATGTACAGGTTCGCTGTGATCTGGCTCGCGGGGAATTGATTTTTGATCGCAGCCATGGCGGTTCGTGCCGTGATATCGCTCATACCCGTCATGTGAAAGCGGAGGTGCAGAACGGGAATTTAACGCTGCGCCTGCTGATGGATAAGGAGAGCGTCGAGCTGTTCATTAACGGCGGCGAGCAAGTAGTCACATCGCTGATCCCCACTCCGCTGGATGCGGACGGAATCACCTTTGCCGCCGACGCGCCGGTTTTATTGTCAATAGAAGCGCATCATCTTGCTTGACGCCGACATACAGGGGCGCAAAGTAAAAGACGTAAAAAACCGCATGTTCCCGGGAAAAGAAATTAATGAAAAATCATACTATATATTGTAGTTTTTAACCTGTCCAAACTCCATAT
>JAFUGB010000139.1 GCA_017469605.1 Clostridia bacterium | reverse complement strand
GTTCATTTTCCGGTCTGTCCGCCTGCTTTCTCGTGTGCGCTCCGCGCACAGGCCGCGCGGCTTTGCCGCCCTGCCCGGGAGCGCTTCGTCCAAAGGAATTGCTGTTTGCGGATGCTGCTATTGATAAAGGACGGCTTTAACCCATTGCCAGCCGCACGGCCTCGATCAAATCAGCGGCCATCGCGCAGCCGGCGGTTTGCAGCGTGGCCGGCAGCTGGTGCCCGCCGCACACCAGGACGCAGCGGCAGCCCAGGGCCCGGGCCACATCGGCGTCGTGCAGCGTGTCGCCCAGCATTACGCAGTCCGCCGGGTCCGTCCGGCTTTGGGCCATCCAATCCTTGCCGATGCCTTCCTTGGAGGTGGCGTAGATATGGCTGAGGCCCAGCACGGCATCAAAGTACGGCAGGATATTGAACCGGGCGATCTGGCAGAGCAGGTTTTCCCGCTTGCTGGCCGAAAGGATCACCTGCCGGAAGCCCGCGGCACGGAAGGCATCCAGCGCTTCCCGGGCGCCGGGCTGCAGGCCGCAGGAAAATTCATTTTTCATGTAGGCGTCCATCCATAATGGCGCAACCTCGTTGAACAGCTCGCCGTCTATCCCGGCCCGGGCGTAATAATCCTTCACCGGAAAGCCGAATATGCCCCGGTAGGCGTCCACCGTGGGTACCGGCGGCTTATCATATTTTTTAAGAATGTAATTCAGGCAGTCGAAGCTTACCTGCACGTCGTTAAGAAGGGTGCCGTTCCAATCCCAAATGATCGTTTTCAAGGGGTTTCCTCCATGGTGATTTCGCCCGGGCGCACGTACAGCACGGCGTCGGGGCGCGCGCCGGTGAGGTCGCTCAGGTCGGTGCAGGTCAGCAGCGTTTGGATGCCGCTGATGCGTTCCAGCAGCCGTGTGCGCCGCCCGGCGTCCAATTCGCTGAGTACGTCGTCCAGCAGCAGCAGCGGCGTTTCCCCCTGGCGCCGGGTCAGCAGGTCCACTTCGCTGAGCCGCAGGGCCAGCACCGCCGTTCGCATCTGTCCCTGGCTGGCAAAGGCGCGCATATCCTCCCCCGAAAGCGTCAGCGCCAGGTCGTCCCGATGGGGGCCCGCCGTGGTGGTCACCCGGCGCAGGTCTTCGGCCCGCCTTTCGGCCAGCAGGCGGCGCAGGTCCTCGGCCGGGGCGCCGCTTTCGGCCAGATGGCCGGTGTAGCGCAGGGCAAATACCTCCCTTTCCCGGCCGCCGATGTGGGCGTAATGGGCCCGGGCCAGGGAACACAGGCTGCCGGCAGCGTATTGCCGGGCCTTGACCACCGGCGCGGCGGCCTGGCTCAGCTGCTCGTCCCATACGTCCAGCTGGCTGGGCTGGGCTTCGCCCCGGACGATGGCGTGCAGCAGGGCGTTGCGCTGCTTCAGCGCGCTGTTATAGGTTTGCAGGGCGTAATAATAGCCTGCCCCGCACTGGCTCAGCAGCATATCCAGAAAGCGCCGCCGCCCCTGGGGCGCGCCGCGCATCAGCTCAATATCCTCCGGGGAGAACATCACGCAGGTCACATGGCCCATCAGTTCGCCGGTGCGGCTGGCGTTTTTGCCGTTGATGTGCAGCAGCTTGCGCCGCTTCTGGTCGGCGGAAAACAGCCGCACGCCCACGGTATCGGCGCCGTCGCCCCGCTCCACCCGCACCTGCACCGCGCAGGTATCCTGGCCCGAGCGGATCATTTCCCGGTCGTTGGCGGTGCGGTGGCTGCGGCCCAGGCAGCACAAATGAACGGCTTCCAGCAGGTTGGTTTTGCCGGCGCCGTTTTCGCCCACAAATACCGTGGTGCCCCCCGGCGGGGTCAACAGCACCTGGCGGTAGGAGCGGAAATCATGCAGTCTAAGCGTTTGAATGCGCATGGTACTTCCCTTGATCAGCCCAAATAATGCCGCCTGCACGGCGCTTTTATTATAAGGAATTTGCCCGGCCCAGTCAAGCGGCGGGACAGGGCGTTATTCACTTGCTTCCATGGGGAAAACGTGATACAATCATTCGGAAATTGATTATTTTTCAGGAGAGATCATGGAAGATTTTATCCTTGAGGCCAAGAATGTAAGCTATGCCTATGAAGAGGGCGAGGGCATGGCCCTGCGGGATGTGAGCCTGGCCTTTCGGCGCGGGGAGCTGACGGCGGTTTTGGGGCATAACGGCAGCGGCAAGAGCACGCTGGCCAAGCTGCTCAACGGCCTGTATGTGCCCACCGCCGGCACGGTGGCCGTGTGCGGCATGGATACCGCCCTGGACGAGCATACCTGGGAGATCCGCCAGGCGGCGGGCATGGTGTTCCAGAATCCCGATAACCAGCTGGTGGCCAGCATCGTACGGGACGACGTGGCCTTTGGGCTGGAGAACATCGGCGTGCCCAGCGATGAAATGCCCGGGCGCGTTGAGGCCGCGCTCCGGGATGTGGGCATGCTGGATTTTATCGACCGCGCCCCCCATACGCTGTCCGGCGGGCAGAAACAGCGCATCGCCATCGCGGGGATCCTGGCCATGCGCCCCAAGGCGCTGATCCTGGATGAGGCCACCGCCATGCTGGATCCCAAGGGCCGGCAGGAGGTGTTCTCGGTGGTGGAGCGGCTCAACCGGGAGCAGGGAATCACGGTGGTATGGATCACCCATTTTATGGAGGAAGCCGCCCGGTGCAGACGGGTGGTGGTGATGGACCAGGGGCGGTGCGTCATGGACGGAACGCCGGGTGAGGTGTTTACCCAGAGCGAAAAGCTGCGCGCCATGCGGCTGGATGTGCCGCCCATGGTGGCGCTGGGCGACCTGCTGCGGGCGCGGGGACTGAAAATTTCCCGGGAGGCCATGGATGTGGAAACCATGGCCGGGGAGGTGCTCCAATGCCGATAAAGATTGAGCATATGTACCACACCTACCAGGCGGGCAGCCCCTTTCAGGCCGATGCGCTGGAGGATATTGATTTTACCATTGAGGACGGCGACCTGCTGGCGCTGATCGGCCATACCGGCAGCGGTAAAAGCACGCTGGCCCAGCATCTCAACGGCCTGCTCACGCCCACCGCCGGGCGCGTGCTGGTGGACGGCCAGGATATCAACGCCAAAGGCGCCAACCGCCGGGCGCTGCGCCAGCGGGTGGGCCTGCTGTTCCAGTACGCCGAATACCAGCTGTTTGAGGAAACGGTATACAAGGATATTGCTTTCGGCCCCAGGAACCAGGGGCTGACCGGCGACGCCCTGGACGCGCGGGTGCGCAGTGCCTTTGATAAGGTGCACCTGCCGCCGGACGCCCTGGAAAAATCGCCTTTTGAGCTCAGCGGCGGGCAGATGCGCCGGGTGGCGCTGGCCGGCGTGGTGGCCATGGAGCCGGAGGTGCTGGTGCTGGATGAGCCCATTGCCGGGCTGGACCCCAAGGGCCGGGACGAGCTCACCGGGATCATTCATGAATTGCATCGCGGCGGCGTGACCATCGTGCTGATCAGCCATAACATGGATGATGTGGCCCGTATTGCCACCCGGGTGGCGGTGTTGGACAAGGGCAGGCTGGCCATGCTGGGCACGCCCCGGGAAATTTTCAGCCGGGGGGATGAGCTGGAAGCCATGGGGCTGGACGTGCCCCAGACCGTGCAGCTGTGCCGCAGGCTCCGGGACGGGGGCATGGATCTTCCCGACTGCCTGACCAATGAGGAGCTGTGCGCCGCCATCTGCGCCGCGAAGGGGGGTGCCGTCCATGCTTAAGGATATCACCCTGGGCCAGTATTACCCGGTGAAAAGCTTTGTGCATGACCTGGATCCCCGGATCAAGATCGTGCTGACCATCGCCTTTATTGTGGCGGTGTTCCTGGGCGGCAGCCTGCTTGGCGCCATCCCCATTACGCTGTTTATCCTGTTGGCGGCCAGGGCCGCCAACCTGCCGGTGAAGCTGCTGCTCAAGGGCATCAAGCCCCTGCGGCTGATCCTGGTTTTTACCTTCCTGCTCAACCTGTTCTTCACCGCCGGGGATACCGTGCTGCTGGCGGTATGGAAGGTGCGCGTCACGCTGGAGGGGCTGCAAACGGCCTGCCGGTTTTCGCTGCGGCTGGTGTTCCTGGTTACCGGGGCCAGCATTTTAACGCTGACCACCCAGCCCGTGGTGCTCACCGACGGTATGGAGCGGCTCATGCGCCCGCTGGCCAGGATCGGCTTTCCGGCCCATGAGCTGGCCATGATGATGAGCATTGCCCTGCGGTTCATTCCCACCCTTCTGGAGGAAGCCGATAAGATCATGAAGGCCCAGATGGCCCGCGGCGCGGACTTTGAATCGGGCAACCTGCTCCAGCGCGCAAAGGCCATGGTGCCGCTGCTGGTGCCGCTGTTTGTCAGCGCCTTCCGCCGGGCCGGCGACCTGGCCATGGCCATGGAGGCCCGCTGCTATCACGGCGGACAGGGGCGCACTCGGCTGCGGGTGCTGAAAATCACCCGAAAGGATTATATCGCCTGTGCCGCCGTGGCCGCGCTCATTGCCGTGACGGCGGTGATCGGATAAGAAAAGCCGGGGCATCGATTTGGCCGGCGCACGAAAAAAACGGGAGCGTTCGTTGAGAACATCTCCCGTTTTTTCGTTTGCGGCAATTATTCCTTTTCGCTCACCCTGGCGGCGATCCGGTAGCTGTTGGCAATGAACTGGCTCAGCTCCTCTTTTTCCAGCGGACGGCTGCTCATGCGGGCGATATCAAAATATTGCCTGGCCAGCAGTTGCTGCAGCTCTTTGTCCGCCATGGCGGCCAGGCTGCGCACGGCGGGGCAGGCGGTATTGAGCACCACCTCGGGCTTTTCGGGCAGGGAAAAGCCCTGGCCGTAGAGCTGGGCCATCTCCCGGTAACGGCGCATCTGCTCGTCCTCCAGCAGCATCAGCGGCAGGTCGTGATCCTTGAGCGCTTGGGTTTTGACCGTGAGGTTTTCATCGCCCACGGCGTCCCGGAACAGCTGCTGCATTTGCTCCTGGGGCAGGTCGGCCGCCTGGGCCTCGGAATCGGTAAGGCCGTCGGCGTCGGCGTCCACCCGGGCAAAGGAGACAGCCTTGTCCTCTTCGCCCACGTTTTCCAGATGCTGCATGAAGCTGATGTCAATGACCGAGTCCATGATCACCACGTCGATGCCCCGATCGGTATACAGCTTGACGCTGGCGGCCTGGCGGGCGGCGTCGGAGGTATAATACACCTTCTTTTCGGTTTTGCCTTCGTTGCGGGATTTGTATTCGTCCAGCGTCAGGTATTCTCCCGCCGTGGTCTTCAGCAGCAGGCTGCCCTTCACAGACTCATAGAACTTTTCATCCCGCAGGCAGCCGTACTTGACAAAGGGATGGATATCGTCCCAATAGGTCTGGTAGGTTTCACGCTGGGTATTCATGAGGGCGTTGAGCTTATCGGCCACCTTTTTGGTGATATGCGCGCTGAGCTTCTTTACATAACCGTCGTTCTGCAGGAAGCTGCGGCTCACGTTCAGGGGCAGGTCGGGGCAGTCCAGCACGCCGCGGAGCAGCAGCAGGAACTCGGGAATGATCTCCTTGATGTTATCAGCCACGAACACCTGGCGGTTGAACAGCTTGATTTCGCCCTCCTGGCCGCCAAAGTCCTTGCGGATGCGGGGGAAATACAGGATGCCCTTCAGGTTGAAGGGATAATCCACGTTCAGGTGGATCCAGAACAGGGGCTCCTCAAAGGTATTGAACAGCTTATGGTAGCAGTCCTTGTATTCCTGCTCGGTGCAGTCCTTGGGCGCTTTGAGCCACAGCGGATGGGTTTCATTGATGGGCTGGGGCGCCTTGGGCTCCTCGCCCTCCTTGGGTTCCTGGGGCTTGTCGGCGGTGTCCTCCAGATAGATGGGCACGGCCATGTAACCGCAATAACGGTTCAGCACCTGGCGCACCCGGTAGGTGTCCAGGAATTCCTTTTCCTCCTCGCTGATGTGCAGCGTGATGGTGGTGCCGCGCCGGTCCCGGTCGCTTTGGCTCATGGCATAGGCCATGCCGTCCTCGCTTTCCCAGCGCACGGCCTGGGCGCCCTCCTGGAAGCTTAGCGTATCGATGGTCACCTTGTCGGCGGGCATGAAAGCACTGTAAAAGCCCAGGCCAAAATGGCCGATAATGCCGCCCTCGGCGTCGCCCTGGTACTTTTTGAGGAATTCCTCGGCGCTGGAAAAGGCCACCTGGTTGATATACTTATCCAGCTCTTCGGCGGTCATGCCGATGCCGTTATCGGTAAAGCGCAATTCGCCCTTTTCCTTGTCCACGGTAACGGTGACCTGGAGACCCTCCTCGGCCGCGCCTGTGGCCATGCGGTATTTGGTCACGGCGTCGCAGCCGTTGGCCACCAGCTCGCGGATAAAAATATCCTTATCGGAATACAGCCAGCGCTTGATCACCGGCATGATATTTTGCGCGTGAATGGAAATATTGCCCTTTTTGATTTCAGACATATGGTTTGCCTCCCTGCGGCGTATTTTTCTCCTTGTTAGCACTCAATCAATCCGAGTGCTAACAACATATACAGCATAGCACCGGATGGAGAATTTGTCAATAGCAGCGGAAAAATATTGATGCCGGCGGTATGAAGGTTTCATCCCTTGCATCCCGCCGGGCGAAGCGGCTTAAAAGAAATAACTAAGACTTTGCTCCTGTAACTTGAATATCGCAAAGAGAGCTTCAGGGCATCAGGAAAGCAGGGCGATTT
>JAFUGB010000138.1 GCA_017469605.1 Clostridia bacterium | reverse complement strand
AGCGCTCTTTGCCCATCTCAACGGGATCCTTGCCTCAAATCCAGAGGATGACGTGATTTCCCTTGTCATGGATTAAGTCAAGCTGCGCTGCTCTGCTGCCCGAACACTGGCAGACCTGGCCAGGGAACTGGGGCTCAGCCAGGCCGGGCTCAGCCAGATCATCCGGCGGCATATCCTGCGCAATTCCTTTATCCCGGTGATGACGCGGCTGCCCATGTCGGTGGCCATGTGCATCACGGGCTCCTTCTTCATTGAAAGCATTTTTTCCATTCCCGGCATTGGCCAGTATTATGTGACGGCGGTGAACAACCAGGACCTTTCCATCGTGCTGGGCGAAACCGTGCTGCTGGCGCTTCTGTATGTGGTGGTGCTGTTCATCACCGATGTGCTGTATTCGCTGGTGGATCCGCGCATTCGCATGCCCGGCGCGGCCAAGGCGTAAGGAGGGAAAGCGATGGATAAGCAAAAATTTGTGATCCGCGGCTTTACCCTGGACGAGGCCAACCGCATTGACAGGCCCACCATTTCCTATTGGCAGGACGCCTGGCGGCGGCTGCGCAAAAATCCGGTGGCCATGGTGTCGCTGGCCGTGCTGGTGATCATGGCTGTGCTTTGCGCGGTTGGGCCGCTGATCCACGGCTACGATTATATTTCCATGAACATCCGCCTGAAAAACAAAGCGCCAACGGCCGGGCACTGGTTTGGCACAGACAACCTGGGCCGCGATCTGTTCGCCCGTGTGTGGGTGGGCGCCCGGGCTTCCATCCTCATTGCCCTGGTGGCTACGCTGCTCAAAATGGTGGTGGGCACGGTATACGGCGCGGTGATGTCCCATTTCGGCGGCTGGGTGGACGATGTGATGATGCGTGCCATCGAGATCATCAACTCGGTGCCCGACCTGCTGGTGACCATCCTGATCATGATGGTATTCGGCAACAACCTCTTTGCCCTGCTCATCGCCCTGAGCATCACAGCCTGGTGCTCCACCGCCCGGCAGGTGCGCGGCATGATCAAACAGCTGCGGGAAACCGAATATGTATACGCTGCCGAGGTGCTGGGCGCCGGCCCCATGCGCATTATCCTTAAGCACTACGTACCCAATATGCTGTCCATCCTGCTGCTGGACGCTTCCACGTCCATTCCTTCGTTCATTTTTACCGAGGCCGGCCTCAGCTTTCTGGGCATTGGCCTGACCGCTCCGGAAATCAGCCTGGGCGTGCTCATTGCCCAGGGGCAGCAAACGCTGGATTTTTATCCCTATCAGCTGATCTGGCCCTGCGTTGTGCTGTGCGTGATCGTAATGGCCTTTAACCTGCTGGGCGACGGCCTGCGCAACGCGCTGGACCCGCGCCTGCGCCAGTGAAAGGAGGCGGCCGATGGATACCCCCCATACCAACGCGCCCATCCTGCAGGTGGAGGACCTGCGGGTTTCCTTCCATACCTATGCCGGCGAGGTCAAAGCGGTACGCGGCGTTTCACTGGAATTGCACGAAGGCGAAGCGCTGGCCATCGTGGGCGAATCGGGCTGCGGCAAATCGGTGACAGCCAAGGCCATCATGGGCCTGATCCACGGCAAAAACACCGAGATCAAGCCCGGCAGCCGGATCCTATATCATGGCGAAAACATCCTGGAATACAATGCCAGGCAGATGCGCCATTACAAGGGCGGGGAATGCGCCATCGTGTTCCAGGACGCCCTGGCTTCGCTGAATCCCACCATGCGGGTGGGCAGGCAGATCATGGAAAACCTGATGATCCACAAGGGCATGGACAGGGCCGAGGCCGCCAGGGAGGCCGTGCGCATGCTGGGCCTGGTGGGCATACCCGATCCCGAAAAGCGCGTCCGGGAATACCCGCACCAGTTTTCGGGCGGCATGCGGCAGCGCGTGATGATTGCCATCGCCTTTGCCTGCGCGCCCAGGATGCTGATCTGCGATGAGCCCACCACGGCGCTGGATGTGACCATCCAGGAGCAGATCCTGGAATTGATCCGCGATCTGCAGCGCATCCATCATACCGCCGTGATCCTGATCACCCATGACCTGGGCGTGGTGGCCAATATGGCCCAGCGGGTCATGGTGATGTACAGCGGCGTGGTGGTGGAATGCGGCAGCTGCGAGGACATCTTCTATCGGCCCCGCCATCCCTATACCTGGGCGCTGATCCGCTCGGTGCCCCGGCTGGACCTGGAAAACAAGCAGGCGCTCAGCAATATCCCCGGCGCGCCGCCCGATCTGCTGAACCCGCCGGCGGGCTGTCCCTTCTGCACCCGCTGTGATTACTGTATGGATATCTGCCGGGAGCAGATGCCTGCGGTTACGCACTTTGGCAAGGGCCACGAAGCGGCCTGCTGGCTGCATCATCCCATGGCGCCCCATGTGGATATGCCGGACTTGGAGGCGGAGCAATAATGGAAGCGCAAAAGAATACGCTCCTTCAGGTGGAGCACCTGAAAAAATATTTCCAGGTGGGAAAGTCGGCCACGCTCAAGGCGGTGGACGATGTTTCCTTTGAGATTCGCCGGGGCGAAACGCTGGGCCTGGTGGGCGAATCGGGCTGCGGCAAGACCACCTGCGGCCGCACCTGCATCGGCCTGTATTCCAAAACCGAGGGACTGGTGCGCTTTGACGGGGAGGACGTGCACGCGCTCAGCGGCAAAAGCCGGGAGCGCTTCAAGCGCCGGGCGCAGATGGTTTTCCAGGATCCCTATTCCTCCCTGGATCCCCGCATGACGGTGGCCGAAATCATTGGCGAGGGCATCGATATTCATGGCCTGGCGGAAAGCAAAAATGACCGCCGGGACATGATTTACCGCGCCCTGGAGCAGGTGGGCCTGAACCAGGAGCATGCCAGCCGGTTTGTGCACGAGTTTTCAGGCGGCCAGCGGCAGCGCATCGGCATTGCCCGGGCGCTGGCGATCCAGCCGGAATTTATTGTGCTGGACGAGCCCATCTCGGCGCTGGACGTTTCCATCCAGGCCCAGGTGGTCAATTTGCTGATCGGCCTGCAGCAAAAAATGGGACTCACCTACTTGTTTGTGGCCCATGATCTGTCCATGGTCAAGCATATTTCGGACCGGGTCATGGTGCTCTATCTGGGCGCCATGGCCGAAATGACCACCTCGGCGGAATTGTATGCCCATCCCATGCATCCCTATACAAAGGCGCTGCTGTCGGCTATCCCCATTCCCGATCCGCGGGTGGAGCGGCGGCGGGCGCAGGCCAAAATTCGCCTGGGGGGCGAAGTGCCCAGTCCCATCAATCCGCCCCCCGGCTGCAAATTCCAGGGCCGCTGTCCTTATGCCACCGAGGCGTGCCGCCGCCAGTCCCCGCCCATGCGGGAGCTGCGCCCGGGGCACTTTGTGGCCTGCTTCCACTGTCCGGATGCGTGAGGGCGCCATGAAAAGAGATTTATTCCGTGATCTTGCAAAAGCGATGCTGCTGGGACTGATTCTGGCGGCGGCGTGCTTTGCCCTCGTCTTTCTTTTGGGGCTGGTCTTTGGTCAATCAGGCGTGCTGTCCGGACTGGAAGCGGCCAAAGACGCGCTGTGCCTGCTGGCCGCGGCCTTTATGCTGCTGCTGGCCGGTGCGCTGCTGCAAAAGGGCAAGCGGCCGGCGGCCTTTCCCGCGGAGAAAAACGGCTGGCGGCGGCGATTCCGGGTCGTCGGCCCGAAAACCGTGCTGCTGTGCCTGGCGGTGGGCTGCGTCGTTCTGGCGGCGCTGGCCGACGCGCTGCTGCGGCGGGCGTGAACGTAAATTTCGACAGAAAAATAACAGAAGAGGCATTTGTTGGAACGGTTGGCGGTTTTGTCCGCAACGGCCTGCAGCGCCTCTTTTTTTGTCCCGTTCGCGCGCTTCTTCGGACCGGCGGATAAGAAGGCCGCTGTTTTGCATTTTTACGCCGCTTATGCTATACTCTTTTGTATACAGCCGTGAAAAAAGGAGGGCGGACGCATGCCGGACAATCTGTATCATCTGTTGGCGCTGGCTGCGCGTGCCTTTTTTATCCTGCTGGCCGCGCTGGTGGCGCTGCGGGCTTCCCTGAGCCTGCTCAATCAGCACCGGGCCCGGAAAAAGCTGTTAAAACAACTGCCCGACGCCGGCATGGTGGGCGAAATGCGCGATATAGAAAGCAACAAAAGCTATCCCCTGCCCAGGGAGGGCGTGCTGGGCGGGGGCCGGGGCTGCGATATTCGCCTGCAGGGCTTACGCCGCCGGCAGGTGACCTTTGCCTATGTCCCCGGCAAGGGCATCCTGCTGAGTCCCTGCCACCGCCGCTCGGCCACCTGGCTGGACGGCATTGCCCTGCGCCGCCGGGCCTATGCCCTGCACGGCGCGCTGCTGCGGGTGGGCGGCTATACGCTGTGCATCCGCCTGTTTGCCGGGCTGGACGTGCCCCAGCTGGCCATGTACCAGGAGCACTGGCAGCCCGCTTCAGAGGATGATTACTATGCGCCCGATGATACCCAGTTAACGCCTGTGCGCACGCCCTACGGCACCTATTGGCAGCCCCAGGCGTATGAAAGCGACGAAGTGCCGCTGTTTGATATGATGCCCCAGGGACAGCCGCCGGCCCAGGCATACACTCCCCCCGCGCGGCAGGTCCCCGACGTCCCCGAAGCGTCGGATGCGCCCCCGGCCTTTGAGACCGATCCTGAAGCGTTCCTTCCCCCCGAGCCCCAGCCCGAGGAGCCGGCGGCAGCCTTCAGCGACCAGCCTCCCGAATATCCGGCCCAAACGCCGCGCCGCCATCGTCGCAGTGACAGGAGGCGGGAACTATGAACATTGCCCTGAAAGCCCAAAAAGGCAAAAATAAAAACCGCGGGGCCAACGCCGTAACCGGCACCGTGATGCTGTTTGCTTTCTGCGGATTTCTGCTGCTGATGCTGCAAAAGCCCAGCCTGCTCACCGGCATCATGCTGTTTTCGGTGCCACTGGCCATCTGGCTTACCGACCGGCTGCTTCCCCGGCTTTTTCCCATGGACCGGCTGCTGCTGAGCCTGATCAATTTTCTGTGTGCCCTGGGCGTGCTGATGCAATACCGCTTCAGCCCCGCCCGCGGCCTGAACCAGTGCCTGAATTACGGCGCGGGGCTGATCGCCATGACCGGCTGCGCGCTGGCGGTGCGGGCCGTGAAAAACTGGAAGCTGCTCATTCCGCCCATGATTGCCGCCTGCTGCGGCCTGCTGGCCCTGCCCTTCATTTTCCGGGGCGGCAGCGCCGGACTGGGCGCCACGGCCTGGGTGGCCTTTGGCAGCTTTCGCATGCAGCCCAGCGAGATTGTGAAAATCGCCTATGTGTTTGTGCTGGCCTGGTTTTTATGCCGCCGAAGGGTGGTATTGGCCCTGGTCTATACCGGCGCCATGCTGGCCTTCCTGGTGGCCCAGCGCGATCTGGGCACCGCCGCCATTTACGGCGGCACCATGCTGGTGATGCTCTATGCCGCCACCAGCAGCCTGTTCCTGATCCTGGGCATCCTGGGCGTAGGCGTGGGCGCGGTGAGCGTCCTGTACGTGCTGTTCCGCGACAGCTTTTTCCTGACGGTGCAGAACCGCATCAAAAACTGGCTGGATCCCTTTGCCACCTATGATCAACTGGGCGGCGGCTACCAGATGGTACACGCGCTGATCGCCATGGCCAACGGCGGCTGGTGGGGCACCGGCCTGGGGCTGGGCAACGCCAACACTGTGCCGGAATACGCCACAGACTTCATTTTTTCCACCGTGATGAACGAATTTGGCCTGGTATTTTCCCTGCTGGTGCTGGGCGTATATGCCCTGATCGTGCTGCGGGCCGCCGATATCGCCCTGCGCTCCACCTCGGCCTTCCATGCCCTGCTGGCCCTGGGCGGCGCTGCGCTGCTGGCAGTACAAACCTTCATTATTATTGGCGGCATTACCAAAATGATCCCCATGACCGGCGTCACCGTGCCCTTCCTGAGCTATGGCGGCACGTCGCTGGTGTCCTGCATGGGTATCATGGGCGTGGTCCAGGGCGTGGCCAGCCGCAATGAGCGCATTCTCCGGGAGGATCGCGAGCTGGCCGAAGGCGGCGGGGAGGACAGGCCATGAAGCAATTAAGAAAAGCCATCCGCCTGTGCGCCGTGCTGCTGGCGGTGATGATGCTGCTGCCCATACTGTACGGCGGATACAGCCTGGCGCGCTACGGCAGGCGCTGGCGCACATCGGAATACAACACCTACCAGACCGGCATGAAATCCAGCGTGATCGCGGGCAACATCTATGACCGGGCCGGCGTGCTGCTGGCCACCACCGATCCGGCGAGCCGAAGCCGCGTTTATCCAGGCCCCGAGGATCAGCGCCGGGCCCTGGCCCATGTGGTGGGCAACGCCCGGGGCACGGTGAAAAACGCCGTGGAAACCTTCATGGCCGATTACCTGTACGGCGCCAACATGAGCTACGCCGAACGCTTTACCCAAACCATGCAGGGCGAACTGCGGGGCGACGACCTGACCCTCACCATAGACAGCGGCCTGCAGGCTTATATCGCTTCCATCTTCCCGGCGGACAAGAACGGCGCCGTGGTGGTGATGAACTACAGGACCGGCGAAATTTACGCCATGAATTCCTTTCCCACCTTTGATCCGGCTTCCAGCGCGTATGTTGGCATCAACCAGGCGCTTAACCGGGCCACCCGCTGGCTCAGCGCCCCGGGCAGCACCTTTAAGATCGTGACCCTGGCCGCCGCGCTGCAAAACATGCCGGACGCGGAGGAACGCACCTATGAATGCACCGGCGGCCTCTCCTTTGGGGAACACCAGCGCACCGTGCGGGATTACGGGGGCACGGTGCATGGCGCGCTGACGCTGCGCCGCGCGTTCACGCAAAGCTGCAACAGCACCTTTGCCGCCCTGGCCTGCGAAATGGGCGACCGTGCCCTGCGGCGCACGGCGGAAGCCTTTGGCATCGGGGATGATTTCACCTTCCGCGACCTGGTGGTTGAAAACTCAGCCTACGCCGTCACCGACCAGGAGCTGCTGGGAGCCGACCTGGCCTGGACGGGAGCCGGACAGCACCAGCTGAGCCTGAGCCCCCTGCATATGTGCATGATCGCCTCCTGCATCGCCAATGACGGCGTGATGATGGAGCCCCGGCTTTTGCTCTCCGCCGTATCCCCCACCGGCGTCCAGCGCGCCGCCTTTGAATCGGTAGCCTACCGCACGGCGCTGCCCGCCCAGACCGCCCAGATCATCCGCGGCTACATGCGGGACGTGGTCACCGGCGGCACCGGCCGCAGCGCCCAGGTGCCCGGGCTTTCCATCTGCGCCAAAACGGGTACGGCTGAAATAGATACCCAGGAAAAGGACAACGCCTGGTTTGTGGGCTTTATTGAAAACGGCAGCCTGCCCGTGGCGGTATGCGTGGTGGTGGCCGACAGCGGCACCGGCGGCAGCGTGGCCGCGCCCATCGCCCAGGAAATCTTCCGCTATGTGACAAGAAAGTAAACAGGGATTTGGAGAGGAGCCAAGCGGGGGCGTACTTTCT
>JAFUGB010000137.1 GCA_017469605.1 Clostridia bacterium | reverse complement strand
CATTGACGGCACCGATATCCGGAACGTTACCCTGCAATCGCTGCGGGGCTGCATTGGCATGGTGCAGCAGGAAGTATATATGTTCAGCGGCAGCATTGCCGAAAATATCGCCTATGGCAAGCCCGGCGCCACCCGGGAAGAAATCATTGCCGCCGCCAGGCAGGCCGACGCCGACGCCTTCATCCGGCAGCTCCCCAACGGATACGATACCTATGTGGGCGAACGCGGCGTAAAGCTCAGCGGCGGGCAGAAGCAGCGCATTTCCATTGCCCGGGTCTTCCTCAAAAATCCGCCCATCCTGATCCTGGATGAGGCCACCAGCGCCCTGGACAACGAAAGCGAACGCCAGGTGCAGGCCTCCCTGGAAAAGCTTGCCCAGGGGCGCACCACATTCACCATCGCCCACAGGCTCACCACCATCCGAAACGCCGATGTGATTTGGGTGCTCACCGAGGATGGTATCCGGGAACAAGGCTCCCATCAGGAACTGCTGGCCAAAGGCGGGCTTTACGCCCAGTTCTACGCCATGTATACCGATCACGAAACCGTAGCCTGAACAGGCAATCCCCATCGCCGGAACACAGTTCCGGTTTTTTTGCGGTTTTTTCAAATGTGGTTATAACCACATACAATTGTCGGGTTTGGTATTATCATCAGGATGTACAGGCAAGGAGGAGAAAAACATGGTACGGCAAATCATCCACATTGACGAAGAAAAATGCAATGGCTGCGGACTATGCGCCACGGCCTGCCACGAGGGCGCCATCGATATCGTGAACGGCAAGGCCAGGCTGACGCGGGAGCATTTCTGCGACGGTTTCGGTGACTGCCTCCCCAATTGCCCTACAGGCGCAATTACCTTTGAGCAGCGTGAAGCGCCGGAATACGACGCGCAGGCTGTAAAGAAAGCTCAGGAGGAAAAGAAGATGGAAGAGCATAAGCATGCGCATCCCATGGGCGGCTGCCCAGGCTCCCGGATGATGCAGTTTAACCGGCAGGAGCCCGAAGGAGGAGCTGCCGTTTACGGCGCCAAGCCCGTTTCCCGCCTGGCACAGTGGCCGGTGCAGATCAAACTGCTGCCCACCCGGGCCCCCTTCTATGACGGCGCAAAGCTGCTGATCGCCGCCGACTGCACCGCCTATGCCTACGCCAATTTTCACGAGGATTTCATGCACGGCAAGGTTACGCTGATCGGCTGCCCCAAGCTGGACGATATCGATTATACCGACAAGCTCACCGAGATCATCCGGGACAATGACATCAAAAGCGTCACTATCCTGCGCATGGAAGTTCCCTGCTGCGGCGGCTTGCAGATGGCAGCCCAGCAAGCGCTGCAAAACAGCGGTAAATTCATTCCCTGGCAGGTGGTAACCATCACCCGGGATGGAAGGGTATTGGACTGAATACCGAAAAAATAGGATTTGCAGGGAAGGAAAACGCAATGCCGCAAATGAATAAAGGTGGGAAGTTCATCTTCGGGAAATCTCTTATCAAAGAGGATGGGACAATTCAGATACCGCCGCAAGCGATAGAGGAATACAGCATTACAGACGATAAAAAGGTTTATCTTTTCACGGGCAGCAAGATAACAGGCGGATTTTGTGTGACCCGGAAAGGATTGCTGCAGCCGTCCAAATTAGGACATATTTTAACGGATAATCCAAGCTTGCAGGATTATGTTTTGGGCCGTGGTGAGTTTATCAAATACAAAGGACGTTCCTATTGCTGGACTGACATTTCAAAAACCGGGAAAATTGTGCTGACACAAGAAATGATGAAATTTCTGAAGATAGAACCCGGAACGCAGCTGCTTTCTATTCGCAGCAGTGACATAGCCTTTACAATGGGCGCAAAAGGGCCTTTGCTGGAAAAAGCGGATAACTATGAGGGCGATATACCGGTTTTTTGAATAAAGCGCCAAAGCAACAGCAGGTTGCTTGTCCAAATCTCCGTATAGGGTATAATGTATATATCAATTGTTCGGAGGGAATGGCTATGGAAGAAATGCGGGATATACTCAAAACCTTACGTGAAAAGAACAAGCTGACGCAAGAACAGTTGGCGCAGCGCGTGATGGTTACAAGGCAGGCGGTTAGCCGTTGGGAAACGGGCGAAACGCAACCTAATACCGATACTTTGAAGCTGCTTTCAAAAGAGTTTAACATATCTATCAACACGCTTTTAGGCGCTCCACGCTTGCTTTTTTGCCAATGCTGCGGAATGCCGCTAAACGAGGATGCGCTGATCAGCCGGGAGCTGGACAGCAGCTTTAATGAGGACTACTGTAAATGGTGCTATACAGACGGAAAGTTTGTGTATAACTCAAAAGACAGCCTGTTAGATTTTCTTGTTAAAAATATGCCCAATCCTGACGGGAAACCAGACGGGGAGCGACGCGCATTGTTTGACAGACAGCTTTCACAGTTAAAGCATTGGAAGTGAAGCGTTTTGGGGCCAGAGCCTTATCGTTCCCCCGTTCGTCCCCTTCCCGCCAACTTGCTTCTTGTCTATAAGAAGGACGCACTTACTCATTCTTAAACCTGATGAAAACACTCCATCTGAAAACACAAATTTGACAGGGAAGGGATGCGAACGGGGCGTTCTCTTTCGGAGCCCGAAAGAGAACCAGAAAGGGCTGCGTTTGTCGCCGTAAAAGCAACTGAAACAAAGAGAAGCAAAGACGCCCGCCACCGCTTCCGGGCAGCACGGCAAAGCCGTGCATGCTGTGCGCAAAGCGCACAGCGAAAACCCGCTGGACAGACCGAAAAATAAGTAAACTTATTTTCGGCTGGCCACCGGGTTTTCTTCTGCCCGGAAGCTCTCTTTGCGATATTCAAGCTACAGGCGCAAATTGTTT
>JAFUGB010000010.1 GCA_017469605.1 Clostridia bacterium | reverse complement strand
GGAGGCGGCCAGGGCGTCAATGGCGGCTTTGCGGAATTGGCGGATTGCCTTTACGCCCCATTCGGCGGTGTATTTGCCGGTCCAGCGGGCGCCCAGATATGCCGTTTTGTAGCCCTGGTTATAGGCGGCATAGTTCACAAAATCCATCAGGTCGGGCACCACGGCCTCGGCGCCTTCCTGCTCCAGCAGTTCGACCAGGTGGTTGTTGGCCAGAGGCATATATTTGACCAGGATCTCGCCTACGATGCCCACCCGGGGCTTGCGGGGAATATCCCGCAGGGGCAGGGCGTCAAAGTCGCGGACCAGCTCCCGGCACATCCAGGCAAAGCGCTCTTTTTGGCTTCCGGACAGGGCGGCACGGATCCGCTCCTGCCATTGGGCGTGCAGGGCGTTGGCGCTGCCCGCCTCTTTTTCATAGGGCCGCACCCGGTACAGGCAGCGCATCAGCAGGTCGCCCAGCACCAGGGCCTTGCCCGCGTCCAGCAGCAGCGGCAGCGAAATTTGGAAGCCGCTGTTTTTTTCCATGCCGTTGAAGTTCAGGCTGATCACCGGAACCTGCGGCAGGCCCGCCTTTTCCAGGGCACGGCGGATAAAGGCCACATAGTTGCTGGCCCGGCAGCAGCCGCCGGTTTGGCTCATGATCAGCGCCAGCTTGTTTACATCGTACTTGCCGCTGAGCACGGCCTCCATCATTTGTCCAACAGTCAATATGCTGGGATAGCAGGCGTCGTTGTTTACATATTGCAGGCCGGTATCGATGACGCTGCGGCCTTCGTTTTCCAGGATTTCCAGCCGGAAACCGTGCTTCTCAAACACCGGCTTGAGCAGGCTGAAATGGATGGGGCTCATGTTGGGCGCCAGGATGGTGTAGCCTGCCTTCAGCATATCCCGGGTAAATTCCACGCGCGTATAAGGGAGGGGAGCGCCCGTGCCGCGGATCTCTTTGCGGCGGCGCATATCGATGGCGGCCAACAGGCTGCGTACCCGGATGCGGGCGGCACCCAGGTTGTTCACCTCATCAATTTTCAGCACGGTGTACAGCCGCCCGCTGCCCTCCAATATCTCAGCCACCTGATCGGTGGTAACGGCGTCCAGACCGCAGCCGAAGGAATTGAGCTGGATAAGATCGAGATCCTCCCGCTCTGCCGCAAACTGGGCGGCGGTGTACAATCGGCTGTGATACACCCACTGGTCGTTGACCCGCACGGGGCGGACAGGCTTGAAGTCCGCCGGGATGCTGTCTTCGGTGAGCACGGCCAGGCCGTAGGAAGCAATCATCTCCGGAATGCCGTGATGGATTTCAGGATCGATGTGATAGGGGCGTCCTGCCAGGATGATGCCGCGTCTTCCGTTCCGCGTCATCCAGTCCAGCGCCTTCCGGCCTTCGGCGCGTATATCGGCCTTGGCCCGGCGCTGCTCCTGCCAGGCGGCGCGCACGGCCTGGCGTACTTCCCCGGCGGCAATGCCCCATTCCCCTTTGCACAGCCGTACCAGGCGGTCAGCCGTGGTTTTTTCATCGGTGAAGGCCATGAAGGGGCGGATATAGCGCACTCTGCCCTCGGCCACGTCTTCCACGTTGTTCTTGAGATTTTCGGGATAGGCGCATACCATGGGGCAGTTGTAATGGTTTTGGGCCGATTCGGTCTCCTGATGCTCGTAGAATACGCTGGGATGGAAAATGGTTTTGATCCCCTGGTTGATCAGCCACTGTACATGGCCGTGGGCCAGCTTGGCGGGGTAGCATTCGCTTTCCGATGGGATGCTTTCCATGCCCAGGGCGTACAGCTTGCGGGTGGATACCGGCGATAGGATCACCTTGAAGCCCAATTGCGTGAAGAAGGTATGCCAGAAGGGATAGTTTTCCCACATGTTCAGCACCCGGGGAATGCCAATTTCACCCCGGGGCGCGTTTTCCGGCGGCGCGTAATCGAATATGCGTGTTAGCTTATAAGCTGATACGTTGGGCCCTTTTTCGGCCTGTGCCGCCTTGCCCAGCCCCTTTTCACAGCGGTTGCCGGTGATGTGCCGCCGCCCGCCGGAAAAGGTATTTACCGTCAGCATGCAGCGGTTTTCACAGCCGCTGCAATGGGTGGTTGCCGTTTTCCAGGTAAGCCGAAGCAGCGTGTCCAGCGCGGGCATGCGGGTTTGCTGGCCGGTATAGTGCGCCCTTGCGATCAGCGCCGCGCCAAAGGCGCCCATCATGCCCGCAATATCCGGGCAGACGGCTTCGGCGCCGCTGATCTTTTCAACGGCGCGCAGCACGGCGGGGTTATGGAAGGTCCCGCCCTGTACCACCACGTGGCTTCCCAGGGCGGCGGCGTCGGTTACCTTGATCACCTTGAACAGCGCGTTGCGGATCACCGAATAAGCAAGCCCGGCGCTGATATCCCGGATATCAGCGCCTTCTTTCTGGGCCTGCTTCACATTGCTGTTCATGAATACCGTGCAGCGGGTGCCCAGATCCAGGGGGCGCGGCGCAAACAGCGCCTCCTTGGCAAAGCCCTGAGCGGTATAGCCCATGGAATTGGCAAAGCTTTCAAGAAAGCTCCCGCAGCCCGACGAACAGGCCTCATTGAGCATGATGCTGTCCACCGAGCCATCCTTTAGCTTGATACACTTCATGTCCTGGCCGCCGATATCCAGCACGCAGTCCACCTGCGGATCAAAAAAGCCGGCCGCGGTAACATGGGCGATGGTTTCCACCTCGCCTTCATCCAGGCAAAAGGCTGATTTGAGCAGTTCCTCGCCATAGCCTGTGGAGCAGCTGCGGGCAATACGGGCGCCTTCGGGCAGCTGCCCGTTCAATTCCGCCAGGGCCGCGATGGCCGTTTTGATGGGATTTCCCTGGTTGTTTTGATAGAACGACCACAGCAGCTGGCCCGCTTCACCGACCAGCGCCAGCTTGGTGGTGGTGCTGCCCGCGTCAATGCCCAGGAAACAGCTGCCCGAATAAGCGGACAGGTCGCCGCGCTTCACCTGCGCCCTTGCGTGGCGGCGGCGGAAAATCTCGTAATCCTCGGTTGTTTGAAACAGCGGATCCATGCGCTTGAGCGCGAAGGTGAGCATTACGCCCCGGGTCAGGGCATCAATCAGCGCGTCCAGCATCTGCCCTTCGCCCGATGCGTGTATGGCCGCGCCCAGGGCGGCAAACAAATGGCTGTTTTCAGGCACGATGGCTGTTTCATCGGTGAGCTTCAGCGTGCGGATAAAGGCGGAGCGCAGCTCCGGCAAAAAGTGCAGCGGCCCGCCCAGAAAGGCCACGTGGCCCCGGATGGGCTTGCCGCAGGCCAGGCCGCTGACGGTCTGGTTGACCACGGCCTGGAACACGGAGGCCGCCAGGTCCGCCTTGGTCGCACCGTCATTGATCAGCGGCTGGATATCGGATTTGGCAAACACGCCGCACCGGGCGGCGATGGGGTAGATTTCCTTATAATGGGCGGCTTCGGCGTTGAGCCCCAGCGCGTCGGTCTGCATGAGCGCCGCCATCTGATCAATAAGGCTGCCCGTGCCGCCGGCGCAAACGCCGTTCATGCGTTCTTCCAGACCGCCGGTGAAATAGATGATCTTGGCGTCCTCGCCGCCCAGTTCAATGGCTACGTCGGTCTGCGGGGCTGTTTTTTGCACGGCAGCGGCCACCGCCACCACTTCCTGCACAAAGGGGATATGCAGTGCGCGGCTCAATCCCATGCCGCCGCTGCCTGTGATGGCGCAGGAAAGCCGGCAGGGGCCCAGCTGGTTCCTTGCTTCCCGCAGCAGCGCCGTCAGCGTTTCCTGGGTATGGGCGTGATGCCGCCGGTACTGGCTGTAGGCCGGCCGCAGATATTCATCCAGGATCAAAAGCTTGACCGTTGTGCTGCCAATGTCAATTCCCGCACTGTATCGTTTCAACCTGCCATAACTCCCCCTTGTCTTTTTTTTCAATCTGAATTTTACCCTTTTTTCGACAAAATGTCCAATGCTTTTTCGGAAAGGCGCGGCGGTATCCCCGGATATAACATAATCCCGGAAACCCGCGTAAATAACAGGTCTCCGGGACTGTATTTCATCTCCGCGCCTGCGGCTGGCCGGTCTCACAATGAAACCGGCGCCGGGCCTTGACGACTGCATGGACGCCTTTTGCGCGCATAGGGGTTACATAAAGGTCATGCTGTGTGTGCGGATGGCAGTTTCGGCAGGCGCAAGGCGGATCACGCCGGGTTTGTGGAGAATCTGCATATCGGCGTCCACAAAATCGGGCGCGTTGCACCAGGGCTCAATACAGATATAATCGGCGCCGGGCTTTGTCCACAGCATCAGTACATCCATGCCTTCATAATCCACTTTGATTTTCTTGGCGTTCAGCTGGTTTTTCAAAATTACGCTGCGGCTTTTCAGTGTGGGGAATACCAACGCGTCAATAGCAAAATACGCGGTTTTTAACGGCAATTCCTTTGCGTTTTCCGCCATGATGACAGGCGTATGGTTAATCAGGTTGCCCTCCAGCACATAGTTTTCCAACCGCTCCGGCTGTTCAAATTCTACCGTGTAGCGTTCCAGCCCGCCCGGCGTGGCCCAGGCTTCATGGGAGCCAATGGAAAAGCAGAAGGCACGCGCATCCCTGTTGGTTACGGTGTACGTTACGGATAGGGTTTTTTCGGTCACCTGGTATGCCGCCCGCAATTCATACTGAAAAGGAAAGCCGGGATGCTGCTGCGTCAGCAGGAATACCGCGCTGTCCGCCGCCGCCTTTTCAACGGTCCATTCCGCTTTGCGGGCAAAGCCGTGCTTGGGCATTTCATACCGAACGCCGTCCAGCTCGTAGGCGTCTTCCTTCAGTCCGCCGCATATGGGGAACATGATGGGCGCGCGGCTGGCCCAGAAGGCGGGATCGCCCTGCCAAAGACGCTCGGTGCCATCGGCCTCCCGGATAGACTGCAGCTCGGCGCCCTGGGAAGAAATGACCACGGTCAACGCTTCATTGCCAATTGTAATCAAACGCATGCTTGCCTCCTGTTACTTCACTTCTGTAATGGATACTTCATTATATAGCCTGTCATAATCCGCAGGAT
>JAFUGB010000136.1 GCA_017469605.1 Clostridia bacterium | reverse complement strand
TATCGATACCGGCCTGCTTGGCGCGCTCACCGATGAGCTTGCCCACCAGCTTGGCTTCGCCGGACTTATCGACTTCTTCCAGCTGACCCTTGAGCGCCGGATCCAGAGAGGAAGCCTGCACCAGGGTGATTCCCTTGGTATCGTCGATAACCTGAGCGTAGATGTATTTGTTGCTGCGATACACACACAGACGCGGCATTTCAGGGGTGCCGCTGATCTTCTTGCGGACGCGGGCATGGCGGATGACGCGCACTTCGTTACGGTCACGCTTTTTGAACATTTGCAGTCACTCCTTTCTTTACTTACCGCTCTTGCCTTCCTTGCGGCGGATATGCTCGTCTTCGTACTTAATGCCCTTGCCCAGGTAGGGTTCGGGAGGACGAATGACGCGGATATCGGCGGCAAGATTGCCGACAACCTGCTTATTGGCACCCTTCACCACGATCTTGGTCTGAACGGGGCACTCAAAGGTGATGCCTTCGGGAGCGTTCAGGATCACGGGATGGGAGAAACCGATATTGATGGTCAGCACGTTGTTATCCACCTGAGCGCGGTAACCGGTACCAACCAGCTCAAGGGTTTTGGAAAAGCCCTCGGTCACGCCGTGCACCATATTGGCCACCAGCGCGCGGTACAGGCCATGCATGGCCTTGTGGGGCTTGGCATCGCTGGGCCGGGTCAGGGTCAGCACATTGCCTTCCAGGTTCAGTTTGATGATGGGGTTCACCTGCTGGCTCAAGGTGCCCTTGGGGCCCTTGACGGTAACGAAGTTGTTTTCGTCAACGTTCACCGTCACGCCTGCGGGGACCGTAATCGGAAGTTTACCGATTCGAGACATTTTTATTACCTCCTAAGCGTGATTCGGTTTACCAGATGTAGCAAAGAACTTCGCCGCCAAGGTTTTCCTTGCGGGCAGCGCGATCGGTCATCAGGCCCTTGGAGGTGCTGATGATGGCCACGCCCAGGCCGCCCAGAACCTTGGGCAGCTCTTCGCAGCGCGCGTACACGCGCAGGCCGGGCTTGGAAATGCGCTTGAGGCCGGCAATCACGGGAGTGGACTTGCCGTTCACATACTTCAGCGTGACCTTGATCTGGCCCTGCAGGCCGTCATCGATCACATCAAAGGACTTGATATAGCCTTCGTCCAGCAGGATCTTGGCGATGGCCTTCTTGGTATTGGAGGCGGGCATCGTCACGCTGTCATGGCGGGCAATCTGCGCATTGCGGATACGGGTAAGCATATCGGCAATAGGATCGTTCATGATCATATCTTGTTACCTCCTTCTTACCAACTCGCCTTGCGCACACCGGGAATCTGGCCCTTGTAAGCCAGCTCGCGGAAGCAGATACGGCAGATGCCGTAACGGCGCAGTACGCTGTGCGGACGGCCGCACAGACGGCAGCGGGTGTAAGCGCGGGTGGAGAATTTCGGCTCACGCTGCTGCTTGAGTTTCATGCTGAGTTTTGCCATTATTGTCTCCTCCTCGCTTAATGTTCAAACGGCATGCCGAGCAGACGAAGCAGCTCCTGCGCTTCCTCGTCGGTCTGGGCCGTGGTGACGAAGATCATTTCCATACCGCGGATCTTCTCAACCTTATCGTACTCGATTTCAGGGAAGAGCAGCTGCTCACGGATGCCGAGGGCATAGTTGCCGCGGCCATCGAACGCCTTGGTGCTCACGCCGCGGAAGTCGCGGACGCGGGGCAGGGCGATGTTGACCAGCTTATCCATGAACTGTTCCATGCGTTCGCCGCGCAGGGTGACCTTGGCGCCCACGTTCATGCCCTCGCGAACCTTGAAGTTAGCGATGGACTTCTTGGCCTGGGTGACCTGGGGCTTCTGGCCGGCGATCTGGGTCAGTTCAGAAACAGCGTTTTCCAGGGCTTTGGCGTTGTCCTTGCAATCGCCCAGGCCCATGTTGATGACGATCTTCTCCAAACGGGGAATCTGCATCACGTTTTTATAGCCGAACTTCTGCTGCAGGGCAGGAACGGCTTCGGTCAGGTACTTTTCTTTAATGCGGGTAGCCATTACCGTTTCCTCCTATCAGTCAATCTGTTCGTGGCACTTTTTGCAGATGCGGGTCTTGCTGCCGTCGGCATTGACCTTAAAGCCATAGCGGGCGGGCTTACCGCACTTTTTGCACACCAGCATCACATTGCTGGCATCAATGGCGGCTTCCTTGTGGATGATGCCGCCGGGCATGCCCTGTCCACGGGGCTTCTGGTGCTTGGTCACCAGGTTGACGCCCTCCACGATAACCTTGCCGGTCTTGGGGAAAGCGGTCACGACAGCGCCCTTCTTGCCCTTGTCCTTGCCGGCGATGACGATGACCTGATCCTTGGCTTTTACATGCAGCTTCATAATCTTGTCATCCTCCTCTTACAGAACTTCCGGCGCCAGGGACACGATCTTCATGAAGTCCTTGTCTTCACGCAGCTCGCGGGCCACTGGTCCAAAGATACGGGTGCCGCGGGGCAGTTTCTGATCGTTGATGATCACGGCGGCGTTATCGTCAAACACGATGTAGCTGCCGTCCACACGGCGGATGGGCTTGTGCTGGCGCACGATCACGGCCTTGACCACGTCGCCCTTTTTGACGGTGCCGCCAGGGGTGGCGGTCTTGACGCTGGCGACGATCACATCGCCCACGGACCCGTCGCGGCGGAAAGAACCGCCCAGCACGCGGATGCACATGATCTCTTTGGCGCCGGAGTTATCGGCTACCTTAAGTCGCGTTTGCGGCTGAATCATACGGGGTATCCTCCTTTATAGTTTCCGCTCCGTGCGATGCCTTTGATCCACGGGCGGTTGTAGGCGTTGAAAAGACGCAAACGCTTACTTGGCCTTTTCGATGATTTCCACCACGCGCCAGCGCTTTTCGCGGCTGAGCGGGCGGGTTTCCATCAGACGAACGGTATCGCCGATACCGCAGGCATTCTCTTCGTCATGGGCCTTCAGTTTGCTGGTCTTGTTCATGATCTTGCCATAGAGGGGATGACGAACGCGGTCCTTGATGGAAACCACGACGGTCTTGTCCATTTTATCGCTGACGACCACGCCGATGCGGGTCTTGCGGATTCCTCTTTCTTCAGACATTGAATTGCCTCCTTTCTCGGCTTAGGCCCTGTTTTTCGCATTCAGCTCGGTCATGGCGCGGGCGATGTCGCGCTTGACGGAGGTGATCTGCATCACGTTGTCCAGCTGGCCGGTGGCGAGACGGAAACGAAGGTTGAACAGCTCTTCCTTGAGCTCAGCGATCTTTTTGGTCAGATCCTCTTTGGACATGGCCTTGAATTCACTTGCCTTCATTGCTTACTCACCGTCCTTCCTGCCATAGTTCTCAGCGGTGACAAACTTGCAGCGCAGGGGCAGCTTATGGCTGGCCAGACGCAGAGCCTCGCGGGCATCGGCTTCGGGAACACCCGCAACCTCAAACAGCACGCGGCCGGGCTTTACCACCGCGACCCAGTATTCGGGAGAGCCCTTACCGGAACCCATGCGGGTTTCAGCAGGCTTGGCGGTAACAGGCTTGTCGGGGAAAATCTTGATCCATACCTGACCGCCGCGCTTGGTGTAGCGGGTCAGGGCGATACGAGCAGCCTCGATCTGCTGGCTGGTAACCCAGCAGGGCTCCAGGGCGACCAGGCCATATTCGCCGTAGGCGACGAAATTGCCGCGATGGGCGGCGCCCTTCATGCGGCCGCGGAATACACGGCGGCGCTTTACTCTTTTCGGCATCAACATGATTATTTGCCTCCTTCGGTGCGCACGGCAGGCTTTTTGGCCTGGGGCAGGACCTGGCCCTTGTAGATCCAGACCTTCACGCCCAGGCGGCCATACGTCGTCTTGGCCTCAGCGAAGCCATAGTCAATGTTGGCGCGCAGCGTCTGCAGGGGAATGGAACCTTCATGATACTGTTCGGTGCGGGCGATATCGGCGCCGTTCAGGCGGCCGGAAACCGACACCTTGATGCCCTTGGCAGCTTCGCCGCCCTTCATGGGCCGCATGGCGCGCTGAATGCTCTGCTTCATGGCACGGCGGAAGGCGATGCGCTTTTCCAGCTGCTGGGCAATGTTCTCGGCCACCAGCTGGGCATCGGTGTCAGGGGATTTGATTTCCATGACGTTGATGTTGCAGGCATGGCCCAGGAACTTTTCAACCTCAGCCTTCAGATCTTCGATGCCCTTGCCGCCGCGGCCGATGATCATGCCGGGCTTGCCGGTGAAGATGTTCACGGTCATGCGGGCGTCGTCAGAGCGCTCGATGTCAATGCGGCTGATGCCGGTGGCATAATACTTTTCCTTCAGCATTTCGCGCAGCTTGTGATCCTCGACCAGGTGGTTGGCGAAATCCTTTTTCTCAGCATACCAGCGCGTGCTCCAGTCAAAGATGACGCCAACGCGCGCGCCGTGCGGATTAACTTTCTGACCCATTCGGAAACCTCCCTTACTTCTTTTCGTCCAGAATCACGCTGATGTGGCTGGTGCGGCGGAGCATCGGGCTGGCCGAGCCGCGGCTGCGGGCTACATAACGCTTCAGGGTGGGGCCGGGATTGGCATACACCTCAGCAACATAGAGGGTGCTGCGGTCCATATCCTGGTTGTTCACGGCGTTGGCCACAGCGCTGGTCAGCAGCTTATACACAACAGGAGAAGCTGCCTTGGGGGTGTACTGCAGGATCGCCAGGGCCTCGTCCACGTTTTTGCCGCGGATCAGATCGATGACGATCTTGACCTTACGGGGAGAGATGCGCACATGCTTGATGTGGGCCTGGGGGCGCTTATCGCGCGTTTCCGCGCGGCGGGCACCCTTTTCACGGGTATTCGTAGCCATTTTTCACTCTCTCCTTCCGATTACTTCGATGTCTTTTCGCCGGCGTGACCGCGGAAGGTGCGCGTGGGGGCGAATTCACCCAGCTTGTGGCCGACCATGTCCTCGGTCACATAGACCGGCACATGCTTGCGGCCATCGTGCACGGCGATGGTGTGGCCGACAAAATCAGGGAAAATAGTGGAAGAACGGGACCAGGTCTTCAGAACGGCCTTTTTGCCCGTCTGGTTCATTTCCTGAACGCGCTTGAGCAGCGCTTCCTGGATATAGGGGCCTTTCTTGACGGAACGGCTCATGATTCAGATTGCCTCCTTCGCTCTTACTTCTTGCCCGCGCGCTTTACGATCAGGCGGTTACTATACTTCTTGTGCTTGCGGGTCTTGAGGCCCAGAGCGGGCTTGCCCCACGGGGTCACAGGAGCAGGCATGCCAACGGGGCTCTTGCCCTCGCCGCCGCCATGGGGATGGTCGCAGGGGTTCATGACCACGCCGCGGACGGTGGGACGGATACCCATGTGGCGGGTACGGCCGGCCTTACCGATGCGCACATTGCCGTGATCGATGTTGCCCACGGTGCCAATGGTGGCGTAAGCGTTCATGGGAACCTTGCGCACTTCGCCGGAGGGCATACGCACCTGGGCGTAGGTGCCTTCCTTGGCCATCAGCTGGGCGTACGCGCCGGCGGAGCGGACCAGCTGGCCGCCACGGCCGGGCTTGATCTCCACATTGTGGATCAGGGTGCCGACGGGGATGTTTTCCACGGGCAGGGCGTTGCCGGGCTTGATGTCGGCATCGGGGCCGGCCACAACGGAGTCGCCCACGTTCAGGCCCAGGGGGGCCAGGATGTAGCGCTTTTCGCCGTCGGCATAGTTGAGCAGCGCGATGAAGGCACTGCGGTTAGGATCGTATTCAATGGCAGCGACCTTGGCGGGGATGCCGCGCTTGTCGCGCTTGAAATCGATGATGCGGTACTTGATCTTGTTGCCGCCGCCCTGGTGGCGAACGGTGATCTTGCCCTGGTTGTTGCGGCCCGCGTTCTTTTTGAGGTACTCGGTCAGGCCCTTTTCAGGGGTCTTCTTGGTGATTTCCTCATAGGTCAGAACGGACATGAAACGGCGGGCGGCCGAAGTGGGCTTATAAACACGAATTGCCATAATGCTTCTCCTCCCTTGCCTTAGGCCATGCCTTCAAAGAACGCGATGGGCTTGGAATCCTCGGCCAGCTTGACATACGCCTTCTTGACCTCGGGGGTGCGGCCCTCGTGGATGCCCTGGCGCTTCATCTTGCCGATGGTGCGCACAGTGTTGACCTTTTCCACTTTGATGCCTTCAAAAACGGTTTCCAGCGCCTGCTTGATTTCGGTCTTGTTGGCGGAGATGGCCACCTCAAAGACGTAGCGCTTTTCCTCGATGCCCTCGTAACCCTTTTCGGTCAGCACAGGGCGGAGGATGATGTCATGAGCATTCTTCATTAGGCGTACACCTCCTGAATGTTCTCCATCGCGGCGCGGGTCACAATCAGCTTGTTGGCGCGCAGGATGTCGTACACGTTGAGGGTGTTGACATAGCTGTCATCCAGGATGGCCAGGTTCTTGGTGGCGCGGATGATGCTTTCATCCCGGCCCTCCAGCACCAGCAGGCTGCGCTTTTCAACCTTCAGCGCATCCAGCATCTTGGCGGCAAACTTGGTCTTGACTTCCTCAAACTTGATCTGGTCCACCACGATGATATCACCATCGTTGAACTTAGAGGTCAGGGCGCTCTTCATGGCCAGGCGGCGCACTTTCTTGGGCACGTTGACCACGTAATCCCGGGGCTGGGGCGCAAACACCACGCCGCCGTGGGCAAACTGGGGAGCGCGGTTGCCATGATGGCGCGCGTTGCCGGTGCCCTTCTGGCGATAGATCTTACGGCCGCCGCCGCGAACCATGCCGCGAGTCAGCGCGCTCTGGGTGCCCTGACGCTTATTGGCAAGGATGGAGCGGACGACCAGATGCATGGCCGCAACGTTGGGCTCAACGGCGAAAATTTCATCCTTGAGCTGCATTTCGCCAACGCTCGCGCCCTGCATATTCAGCACTTTGATACTGGGCATAATCGTTGTTCCTCCTTATCAGGCTTTCACGGTATTGCGCACAAGCAGCAAACCGCCCTTGGGGCCGGGCACAGCGCCGCGAACCAGCAGCAGGTTGCGCTCCGCGTCCACCTTGACCACGGTCAGGTTCTGGATGGTGGTGCGCTCCACGCCGTAATGGCCGGACATGTGCTTGTTTTTAAACACGCGGCTGGGGTCAGAGTTGGCGCTCAGGGAGCCGACGCCGCGATGGTACTTGGAGCCGTGGGCCATGGGGCCGGTATGCTGGTTCCAGCGATAGATGGCGCCGGTGTAGCCGTGGCCCTTGCTGGTGCCGGTGATGTCGATCTTGTCCCCCTCGGTGAACACGTCAGCCTTCACCACCTGGCCCACTTCATAGGAAGCGGCATCCTCCAGGCGGAATTCGCGCAGGTAGCGGGTGGGAGCCACGCCGGCGGCCTTGAAATGGCCCTTTTCGGGCTTGTTGACCAGCTTTTCGGCGCGCTTTTCGGGATAAGTATCAAACCCGAACTGCACAGCCTCGTAGCCGTCTTTTTCATTGGTTTTCTTCTGAACCACGGTGCAGGGGCCCGCTTCAATGACGGTTACGGGCACCAGGCTTCCGTCGGGCATGAAAATCTGGGTCATGCCGAGCTTTTTGCCCAGAATTGCTTTCTTCATGATGTTCTCCTCCTGCCTCACAGCTTGATTTCGATCTCGACGCCGGCGGGAAGATCGAGCTTCATCATGGCGTCCACAGTGCGCTGGGTGGGATTGTGGATATCGATCAGGCGCTTGTGCGTGCGGCGTTCAAACTGCTCGCGGCTGTCCTTGTACTTGTGGGGAGAACGCAGAATGGTGACGATCTCCTTTTCAGTGGGCAGCGGAATGGGGCCGGCAACCTGGGCGCCGGTGCGCTTGGCGGTTTCCACAATGCGCTCGGCGCTGCGATCAATCAGGTTGTGCTCATACGCCTTGAGCTTGATGCGGATTTTCTGGTTGGCCATCTTTTTTCCTCCTAATCAGATGTTCGTACTCGCGGTCAAAGGGGGGAGCATCCCGCAGGGTGCTGTCTCCCGCGCAGTCGGGATTCGCAACCCATCAGAATCCCTTCGACTTTCTTCCCCGTACCGCATGGTCAGCGGCGGGAAGTGTGAGCCCGTCGCCCGGTCTGGCCGGGCCGGTCCGCTGCAATTACCCGCCAAGGCCGGGCGGCAACTTGCAGTTTCATCCCATAAACAGACAACAGACATAGTATAAGCTATTCTTACAAAAATTGCAAGAGTAAATCAAAAATTTTTCCGGATTTTTTAAAAGTTTTTTTCGGAAACCCCTTGAAAAACCTTGCTTTTTTGACCGCCCAAGTCCAATATCATGTCCACTGCCCCGGGCGTGTCGCGGCGCAGAATCCGGCGCGCCGCAGCGACGTTTTTGCCGCAGTGTATACCGGACGGGCCAATTATGTCACAAATCCGGCACAAATTGACGCGTCCCCCGGCGGGCCTTATAATATAAACAGAAAAACATGTATCCTCAGACGGATGCCGGAAGGATGAAGCTTATGTTCGGACACCGCAGCGACGGCCACCTGGTCAGCGATATTGATCCCATCGTGGCGTTGACGCCCTATATCATGCCCATGCGCTGCGACGCGCAGGTCATGTCAGATTATAAAATCGATTTTGAAAAGCTGGCTCGCTACATCGTGGCCAAAGCCGACGAGGGCTATAAGATCACTTTTATGGAAATCGTCATCGCCGCCTATATCCGGGTGGTATCCCAGATCCCCGAGGTCAACCGCTTTGTATCCAACAAGCGGCTCTATGCCCGAAACGAACTGGCCGTTTCCTTCGCCCTGCTGCAGAACACCAGCACCGGCCGGATTGCCGAAAACACCACCAAATGCCTCTTTGATCCCAGCGACACCATCTATGATGTGGCCGACCGCATCAGCGAAACGGTGGAACGCTGCCGCAGGGAAGAGGCCGATAACAGCACCATGAAGGTGGCCAAGCTGCTGCTGAGGCCCATTTGGGCTAACAGCGTAGTGGGCCTGGCCCGTTTCCTGGATCGTTACGGCATCATGCCCCGTTACATCCTGAATGCCAGCCCCTTTCACACCAGCCTGTTCGTTACCAACCTGGCCTCCATCGGCCTGCCCGCGGTGAACCATCATATTTATAACTTTGGCACCTGCTCCCAGTTTGTCTCCATCGGTTCGGTGGAGCGCACCATGACCACCGACGCCAAGGGCAATGCCGTGCGCAAGCGCCTGCTGCCCCTGGGCCTGGTATGCGATGAGCGCATTGCCGAGGGCGCCATGTACGCCAAAATGCTGGCGCTGTGGGTGCGCCTGCTCAACGACCCCGAGCAGCTGGAAACCCCACCCGCCAAGGTTTTCTATGACGAGGGCCACGAGTATCATCTGGCCCCGCCCAAAAAGCGCATGGGAAAGACCACAGGCGCGGCCGTACAGGCGTAAAACCGCGTAAACGCTTCCGCATTGAAAGCCAGCCCATCGGCTGGCTCAGGGCATCGACAAAGTCGATGCCCCCGAAGAAAATGAAAAATCATTTTCTTCGGAAT
>JAFUGB010000135.1 GCA_017469605.1 Clostridia bacterium | reverse complement strand
GGGCGAAGATGGGCTCCATCAGGTGCAAATACGGGCTCAGCACGCCGTTGTGCTCCCGACGCTTTCGCATGCTGCCGCCCGCCATCAGGAAGCAGTCCTCTACGGTAAGCTGCACATTGCATGTCAGGTTTTCGGCAAAGTCCGCGCCCCGGATGTTGAAAAAGGTATTGCGCTTGCGGGAATAAGTAAACACCGGCACTTCCCGCTGGGCGCACAGCAGTCCGCCGGCGAACAGCGCGGCATCGGTGCCTCCGGCGATATCCAGCGCGCAATCGGGATAGCGATCGGTCACCTCCCGCAGCCGACGCTCCACAGCCTGCGCATCCACCAGGCTGGCGCCCATGAAAATGCACTCATGGCGGATGCCCCGGTGCTTAAAGTATTCCCGCAGCTTGTTCTGCAGCGGCTGATCGGAGGCCACCTCGGGCGGGCAGATAAACACTGTGCGCTCCGGGCGGAACATCTCAGTGCTCAGCACGTTTTCCAGCGGGCGTTCGTCATATAATTCGATCAAAGTTTTCATTTTTCGCACCTCACCGCCATTATACCACAAACTTTGTATGGCATAAAGTCCATGATGGTGCTATAATAAGTTGCTTTGCTGAAAACAGAGGAGGTACGCCTGATATGCTTGTACTCAAACAGCGCTCCCACCTGAAGGATCATGTGGTCATTGCCCTGACCGCGGCCCTGATGGCGCTGAACTACTACATCTTTATCCTGCCCAATCAGTTTGCCCCCGCCGGGCTTTCCGGCATCAACACCATGGTTCAGTACCTGTTCAACTTCAGCGTAGGCTACCTGTCGCTCATTGAAAACATCCCTTTGGCGATGATCTGCTTTTTTAAGGTGGATAAGCATTTTGCCGTTAAAACCGCCACCAACGTCATCGTGTTTTCGGTACTGCTGCTGCTGTTCCAGCACCATATCATCGATCTGGACCGGTTTATATACCATACCGCCGACGGCAAAAGCACGCTGCTGGCGCCCGTGGCAGCCGGCACCATCAACGGCTTCATCACAGCCACGTCGCTGAAATACGGCGGCAGCACCGGCGGCATGGACTATGTATCGGCTATGATTCACAAAAAGAAGCCCGCCTATTCCATGATCCATATCTCCTTTACCATCAACCTGATCGTAGCCAGCATCAGCTATTTTGTGTATAATTTCAAGATCGAGCCCGTCATCCTGTGCATCGTATATTCTTACCTGACCACCCGGGTGGGAGATTATATCCTCAAGGGCGGCAAGGAAGCGCTGAAGGTGGAAATGATCACCGCCCACCCCAAGGAAATCACCGAGCACATCATCAAGGAGCTGCACCACAGCGCCACCATCATCCAGGCCGAAGGCGGCTACAGCCACCAGGGCAAAACCATGCTGGTTTGCGTGATCAACAAGCATCAGATCACCCGCTTTACCGAAATCATCGGCCAGTATCCCGATACCTTTGCCTGTGTATCCAGCGTCAGCGAGACTCTGGGAAATTTCAGGCGGGACGTGCATTGATCCGGAGGTTTAGAGCATTATGCGTTTGGACAAATATTTGAAGGTCTCCCGCATCATCAAGCGCCGCACGGTGGCCAAGGAAGCCTGCGACGGCGGACGCGTTTCCATCAACGGCAAGCCGGCCAAGGCCGGTGCCGAGGTCAAGGAAAACGACATCATTGAAATCCGCTTCGGCGCCCGGCTGGGCCGCTACCAGATCACCGACGTGCGCGAGGTGGTACGCAAGGAAAACGCCGCTGAAATGTACCGTGTGCTGGAAGAGGACGCCGAAACGCTTAGGGAACGGAGCTGAGTATGGCCTTTATTGAGACCCATGGGCTGACCAAAACCTTTACCGTACGCAAAAAGCGGGAAAAGGGGCGTCTGCTGCGGGAAAAAACAGAAATCCGGGCGCTGGACGCCCTTTCTTTTTCTGTGGAAAAGGGCGAGCTGGTGGGCTATATCGGCCCCAACGGCGCGGGAAAAAGCACTACGGTTAAGCTGCTCAGCGGCATTTTGACGCCGGACGGCGGCAGCGCCCTGGTGGACGGGCGCGTGCCCTGGCAGGAACGCCGCCGCCACGCGGCGCATATCGGCGTGGTATTCGGCCAGCGCAGCCAGCTTTGGTGGGATGTACCCATCCTGGACAGCTTTTCGCTTTTGCGGGATATATACAGGGTCCCCGAAGCGGCGTACAAAAGGCGTTTGGACGCGCTGACGTCGGCGCTGCAGCTGGAACCCTTCCTGCGCACGCCGCTGCGGCTGCTCAGCCTGGGCCAGCGCATGCGGGCCGAGCTGTGCGGCAGCCTGCTGCACGGGCCCGAGCTGCTGTTCCTGGACGAGCCCACCATTGGACTGGATGCCGTGAGCAAGCTGGCCCTGCGGGATTTTCTCAAGCGGGAAAACGCGCAGAACGGTACCACGGTGCTTTTGACCACCCATGACATGGAGGATATCGCCGCCCTGTGCAGCCGGGTAATGGTATTGGGGCACGGCCAAAAGCTGTTTGACGGCGCGCTGAACAATCTGCTGGCCCGCTATGACACCAGCCGCGAAGTGAATGTGCGCTATGATGGGGAAATCCGCCTGCCTGATCTGCCCCAGGGCTGCGCCGTAGCCCGGGAGGGCGCCGATTACCGCATCTCCTATGCCCCGGCCCAGGTTCCCACCGCTCACCTGCTCAGCCTGCTGCAGGCCGCCGGGCCCATCCGGGAACTTACGGCTCAACCGCAAAGCATTGACCGCCTGATCGCCGCCATGTATCGGGAGATGGATCTATGAACGCCTATCTTTCAGTGTTCCGCATGCGGCGAAAAATGGAGCTGCAATACCGCGGGGCGGTGATCGGCGGCGTGATCTGCCAGATGTTTTTCGGCCTGATCCTGGTCTCCCTGTACCGGGCGCTTTACGCCGGCAAGCCCCAAACCACGCCCATTGAAGCAGTGGTGGGCTATGTATGGCTGCAGCAGGCTTTTTTTCGCATGCTGCTGGCCTCGGATGCCGAGCTGCTGGACAAGATCCGCACCGGCGGCATTGCCTACGACCTGTGCCGCCCGCTGAACCTGTACGGCTACTATTACGCGCGCATCATGGCGCAGAAGCTCATGGGCAGTCTTCTGCGGGCCGCGCCCATGCTGGGGTTCGCCTGTTTACTGCCCCGGGGCATGGCGCTTCCGCCGCCGGTTTCCCTGCCGGCGTTCCTGGTATTCCTGGTATGCCTGGCGCTGGGCCTGCTGTGCGTTTGCGCGCTGGAGAATATCACCATGGCCTTTACCATGCGCACGCTGGACTCCCGGGGCGTGCAGGCCATGCTGAACCTGCTGATGATGACGTTTTCAGGCAACATCCTGCCGCTGACGCTGTTCCCCGACAGCTGGCAAAAGGTGATCACCGCCCTGCCCTATGCCCAGCTGCTGGACGCGCCCATCCGCATTTATACCGGCCAGTACGCCCTGGCTGAAGCGCCGCGGGTGCTGCTGGTCCAGGGCATATGGACGCTGGCGCTGGCGGGATCGGGCGTGCTTTTATGGCGGCACAATCAAAAACGATTGACCGTGCAGGGAGGATAAACCATGGATACGTTGAAGCTTTATTTTAGATCCATGGGCATGCTGCTTAAAAGCCAGCTGCAATATCCCGCTTCCTTCTGCATGCAGACATTTGCGCAGCTGGTGATGGAAGCAGGGGAATTCATGGCGGTCATCCTGGTGGTGGATCGCTTCGACCGGCTGAACCAATGGATGGCCGGCGATCTGTTTTTCTTTTTCGGCATCATGTCGGTCACCTTCTACCTGACCGAAATCTTCGGCCGGGGCATCACGGGCGCTTTCCCGGGCATGGTGCGTTCCGGTCAATTGGACACCCTGCTGCTCCGTCCCCGGGGCGTATTGACCCAGGTGCTGTGCAGCGCCATCGATCCCCGGCGGATCAGCTGCATTGCGGTGGGCACGGCAGCCCTGGTGATCGGCAGCCGGATGGCCGGCGTGCGTTGGACAGCGCCCAAGGCGCTTGCGCTGGGCGAAGCCATCCTGCTGGGCATGCTGTTGGTGCTGGGACTGTTCATGATCGAAGCGGTATTCTGTATTTATTCGGTCAAATCCGTGGAGCTGGTCAATGCCATCACCTATGGCGGACGCAGCGCCTGCCAATATCCCATTGATATCTATCCGCGGTCGCTGCGGGTGCTGTTCACCGTCATTGCGCCCTTTGCCATGACCATGCATGTGCCCGCCGCCTACATTTTGGACAAGCCCCTGTATGGCTGGCCCGCCTGGACGGCTTTTGTCTGCCCGCTGGCCGGGGCCGCGGTTTTTGCTGTGATGTATGCTGTTTTCCGCCGCGCCATGCGGCATTATCGATCTACGGGGAGCTGAACCATGGGCGCGTATTCTGTTGAAGGCATTGTGCTGCGGCACGCCGATTACCGGGAAAACGACCGGATGCTGACACTGCTGACGCCCCACGGCCGGGTGGACGCCCTGAGCCGGGGCTGCAAGCGTCCCAAGTCGCCGCTGCTGCCCGGCAGCGAAGTATTTGTGCTGGCCAATTATGAGCTGGTGACCACCAAGAATCATGCCATTGTGGCCAGCTGTCTGCTGCGGGACAGCTTTTATGATCTGCGGCTGGATATTGATAAGCTGTCCTGCGCGGCTTACATGGCCAATATCTGCGAGGCCACTGTACAGCCCGATGAAAACGCCCAGCGGCCCTTCCTTTTGCTGGCGCGGGCGCTGGGCTACCTAAGCTACCGGGATTACGCGCCCCGGGCGGTGCTTTGCGCCTTTTTGCTGCACTATGCCGTGGCCATGGGCTACAAGCCCAGGCTCAATCACTGCGTAGTCTGCGGCCAGGCCATAGCCCCGGGCGCAGGCGCGCTGCTTGATATTGAGCAGGGCGGCGTGATCTGCCCCGCCTGCGCAAGTCAGATGCTCCGGGGCTCAGCCTTGAAATACAATGAACTCCATTGGCTGCGGGAGGCGCTGGTCAAGGGCGTTAAGCTTGACCTGCCCGCCGAGGACGCGCCGCTGCCGCTGATGCAGGCTTACCTGGAGCGCAGGATCGAGAAAAAAATCCCCAAGCTGATGGCCCTCCATTTGTAAAGGATGAATGCTGGTTTTCCCTGTTATCAACAATCAAGGCGCATGAATCTCCATCCACCGGGCGGTAAGTAAGCGCACCCTTCTTATAGACAGACTGGGATTTGACGGGGGAGGGAAACGATAGGGGCCTGTGCGGCCCCTAAGACCCCGCACCAGGAGATTTCATCTCCTGGACCTCGGCGGCGACAGCCTGTTAACAATTGCCCCGACCAGGCAATTTGAACGCAAAGAAGCGCTCCCGGGCAGGCCAGCAAAGCTGGCCAACCTGTGCGCAAAGCGCACAGGAAAAAGCAGGGCAATTTGCGATAAAACAAGTACACTTGTTTTTCTGCAAATTGCCCTGCTCTTCGATTAAAGCCAGCCCAAGCGCAGGTTTTTAGGCGTTTCAATCCCCCTGGCAGCGGCTTTCTTCCGGAAAGGAAACGCTGTACCCTTTATTATTACTCCAGCTCAAACGCACCGGTATACAGCTGATAATACTGACCCTTTTGCGCAATCAGCTGATCATGCGTGCCACGCTCAATGATGCGGCCATGGTCCAGCACCATGATCACGTCCGCGTTCTGCACGGTAGACAGGCGGTGGGCGATAACGAACACCGTACGTCCCTGCATAAGTCTGTCCATGCCGCGCTGCACCAGCGCCTCGGTACGGGTATCGATGGAGGAGGTCGCCTCATCCAGGATCATCACCGGCGGATCGGCCACAGCGGCGCGGGCAATGGAGATCAGCTGGCGCTGGCCCTGGCTCAGGCCGCTGCCGTCGCCCTTGAGTTCCGTATGATAGCCGTCGGGCAGGCGGGTAATAAAATCATGGGCGTTGGCCAGCTTGGCGGCGGCGATGCATT
>JAFUGB010000009.1 GCA_017469605.1 Clostridia bacterium | reverse complement strand
TGGCCGGGCTCCGGCTGAAAAAGGCGGCAGCGGCATGAGAAAGAAAGGAAACCTGTTTACCACCACTCTGCGGCTGAACCTGGACAATGCGCAGGACATGGAAGCCTGGAACAACCTGATGAGCGCATACAGCAGCCAGCCGGAATACAGCTCCTATAGCCGGACGATTGTCACAACGATCAATGACCACTTTGCCCGGCTGGATCAGCTGGATCGGGAAGAAAGGGTGTCGGTTCTACTGCAAAAGATACAGGAAACTGTTCAGGAAACGATCATCAGCACCATAAAAGAGGTCACGGTCACGGCAATGCCGCCGCTATCAAAAGATGAAGCCCCAGAGGACGGCGCTGAGCAGGTCGATGAAACAGAAGCGGAAATCGAAGCCTTCCTGGACTGCTTCTGAGGGGTGCACCAAAAGTGGTATCGCGACGAACAGAAAAATAATACCAATTGTGATACCAGGTCACAGCGTGGTACTGAGGAAACGAAAATCCACCGATCCCTGAGACTACCTGAAAGACAAAATATCCCGTAATAAAACTAATACCAAAAGGCCACCAAACCCCTGCACCTAAAAAGTTGGTATCACATACCAACCAACAGGCACAGGGGTCTTTCTTTATCATTCAGCGTTTGCTGAACCGTGGTGATACCAAAGGTTCACCACATAACCACAGCACAAAGTGCTGGCTTTCAGGGGGTTCGGAGCGCCCGGAAAACTGTCCGGTGGACAATTTTCATCGGAGAACGGGCCGGCAGGCCCCGGAACTGGGGGCGGTGCCCTCAACAAGCTTTGTGCAATTTGGCCCGGATTGCATTGCTTGCGGTTTTTGTTATGACAACTAATGTTTCACGGCTTTTATTATCAAACAGCTGTTTCCTATCCCAGTAGGGAGATCATATTGCCAGAGGCCACCCTCTGGGTGCGCGAGACGGCCTTCACGCTGCTGATGACCTATATCGTCCTGGATATCGCAGGCGATCCCGATTCCTGCCCGTCCATAAGGCAGAAAATGGCGAAGGGTAATACTGTGCGCAGAGCAGGCTGTTCTTTCCCTATACCATGATCGACATGCCGGGGCACTGGATGGGTCAGCCAGTGCTGGTGGACGACGCAGGTGCGTCGACGTTTCCCAATATTCGGGCTACGATATACTAAGCGCGGAGATGACGGAACATACCTATCCTTATCTTCCAGCCCCCCACCGGCAGCCTGTGGCTGGCAACCATGGAAAATGGCGCAGCTGATATGCGCCGAGCCATTCCGCTTCAATAAACTTTGCCCCATGATCAATGGTCATGCCGTCCTTCCGGTATGGCCACTGATCTTATAAGCCCATCAAAATGCTGCCGTTTTCATAGGCGATCTTGCGGCGCAGCGCTTCACTTTCGCAGCGCTCCAGCTGACCGTAATCCGTCATATCGTAGGGCGCGTCTGTGCCAAAGCAGATGCGGTCATCCCCCACCACGCTGCGCAGCAGAGACAGGGGCGCTCGGTCAAACACCAACGCATCGAACCAGAAATTGGTACGCAGGTAGGAAGAAGGCTGTCGCTGACAGCGGAATGTGTGCCTGGGGCGCACCGCATAGGCGTGATCCATCCTATAAATTTGGTAAGGCAGCGCGCCGCCGCCATGCACCAACAGGAACTGAAGGGACGGCAGCCGATCCAATATTCCGCAGCCGATCAGGTTGCCTGCCGCCGCCATGGTCTGATATGGATTACCCGCAACGTTGCTCAAATGGTATCGCTTCGTCTGGGGGTCGGCATTGCCGATCAGCGGATGCAGCAGCAGCGCCATCCCGCACGCCGACGCTGCCTCATAAACTGGATAAAATCGCTCCTCATCCAAGCACAGCCCGTTGACGGTGGTGCCGATCTGCAACATTTTTACATTTTCACGATGCAGGCGCAGCAGCTCCTCAACTGCAGCAGCGGGATCCTGCATAGGCAGCCCGCACACCGGCAAAAATCTGCTCGGATAGGCTTTGCAGCGCTGCAAAATCTCATCGTTCCAGCAGCGGCACAGCTGCGTCGCTCGATCTGCCGGCACATCATAGCAGAACAGCCGGGGCGCAACGCTGATGGCCTGTATATCGATGCCATGCGCATCCATCTCGGCAAGCTGCATATCCATGTCAAAAAATACCGGCGTGAATGGATGGGGCAGACCGTGAAACGCCAACGCCTCGCCGCCCTGGAGACGCGGGGTCAGGGTAACACCAGGCAGCTCGCCTTTATGAGCCAGATCCAAAAAAGCATGCGGCAAAATATGCGCATGAATATCAAGCACCATCAGGAATCCTCCTTTTGCGGTTCCATATGCGGCCTGGCCACATTATATCAATCCCAGCAGGCTGAACGCAAACAAAAACAAAAAAATGGACAGGATAGAGCCGATGGCGCCAAACACCACCAAATGCCCGGCCAGCTCCCCGTTGGCGCCCATCTCTTTGGCCATGGTATAGGCAGATACGGCACAGGGCGTGCCGATGCTGAGATACAGGGCGATCAGCGGAATCCCCCTGAATCCCATCGCCACCATCAGCGGTATGAACAGCAGCGGCCACAGCAGCAGCTTGCAGCCTACGCCATACGCAATGTCCCGGCGATACTTACGCACCGCCCCCGGCATCAGGGATGCGCCCAGCAGCATCAGCGCAATGGGTGTGGCGCAGGAGGCCACATTGCCGATCACCTTGTCGATCGACGCCGGGAACACCAGCCCCATCAGGTTGGCGCACAGGCCCAGGACGGCGCTGCCCACAAATGGATTGGTGACGATGCCCTTGATCAACCGCTTGGGATCATACTGGCTGCTGGTCAGCAGCGTTACGATCAGCACGGCCAGCACGTTATTCAATGGGATCACCATCGCCAGCAGCATGGAAAACACGCCCGCGGCCTCTGTTCCCCCATACAACGCAGTAATAATAGGCAGGCCGTACAGCACACAGTTGTTGCGGAACATGCCCTGCGCCAGCGCCGCCCGGGTAGGCGCATCCCGCTTGCCCACGCCGGAAAGCAGCATGGATAAACCGCAGGTGCAAAGGCTCAGAAGCAGAGCCATCAGCATCATTTTGCCGTTGAAGCTGGCACGAAGATCAGAGGTATAAATATTTTGGAAAAGAAGTGTGGGGAGCAGCACATGGAATGATACCTTATCCATTTGCGCCGTGCCCTCCGCCCGCAGCCAGCCGATCCTGCGGCACAGGAAACCCAGCGCGATCAGCAGCAGCACAGGAACCACGCAGCGCGCGGATAGCAGCAAACTATCTCACATCGCATCTCCTTTCATGCATGAAAAACCGCTGCGGCCATGGAAAATATCCATGGCCACAGGTAAGCATTGGCCGGTTTCTGATCAAAAAACGATCAAATCGGCGCGTCAATACTTGCGC
>JAFUGB010000134.1 GCA_017469605.1 Clostridia bacterium | reverse complement strand
GCTGCTGGCACGCCTGCGCGCCGCCCGGCGCAAGCAGCCCGCCGCGCCCGCGGGCGGACAGATGCAGGTGGGACCGGTGCGGTTGGATCCGCTGCGGCATACGGTAACGGTGAAGGACAGCCCGGTAACGCTGACCAGCCGGGAATTCCAGCTGCTGCAATACATGATGGAAAACACCGGCATCGTGCTGTCCCGGGAAACGCTGCTTTCCTCGGTTTGGGGCTATGACTACATGGGCGAAACCAATGTGGTGGATGTTTACATCCGCTATCTCAGGCAGAAGATCGACGAAGCCCACAATATAAAAACGCTGCATACCATCCGCGGTGTGGGGTATGTGATGAAATCGGAGGAAAACCATGTCTGAAAACCGGCGTATGACCTCCACCGCCGCGCGCATCAACCGAAGCTTCACCCTGCGGCTGGTATCGCTGCTGTTCTGGGTGGATCTTTTTGTGCTGCTGCTGGTAACCGCCAGCTGGTGCTACGCCCAGGAAAGGGAAGCGCTGGGCATCGCCTGGCAGCCCAACCTGAAACGCGGCTTCAGCGTTGCCAGCGCCGAAAAATGGTATGACTGGCCGGGCAGCGTGAATTACACCTTTCGTTCCCCCCAGCAGCAGGAAGCCCATACCGTTCAGGGCGCGGACTTTTTCCGCCAGGCCGCACGCCTGACGGTGGCGCTTTTATGTGCTGAGGCGCTGCTGATCCTCTCCGATTACGGCGCCGGACGCCGCAGGGCCGAGCGGCTGCTGGCGCCGCTACGGCGCATGGCCGAAACCGCCCAAAGCCTGGACAAAACCTTTGATACCCGCAAATACCATGACCTGGAGGAGAGCATTACCCGCCTGGATGTGGGGACCGAAGACGCCCGGATCGAAACCGGCGATCGGGACCTGAAGGGCATGGAAGACGCCATCAACGGCCTGCTGCGCCGCACCCAGGAAGCTTACCGCCAGCAAACGCGTTTCGTTTCTGACGCCTCCCACGAGCTGCGCACGCCCATCAGCGTGATCCGCGGCTATGCCGACATGCTGGACCGCTGGGGCAAAAACGACGAGAAGGTGCGCGATGAGGCCATCACCGCCATCCTGAAGGAGGCCGACAGCATGCAGCGGCTGGTGGAACAGCTGCTTTTCCTGTCCCGGGGCGACAGCGGCCGGCAGCACCTGGATCTGCAGCGGGTGGATCTGACCCAGATCGCCCAGGAAATCTGCGAGGAAATGCGCCTGGTGGATCCCCAGCGCCAGTTTATCGTACATGACACCGCGCCGGTCTACGCCCGGGGCGACGCGGGCATGCTCAAGCAGGCCGCCCGCATCCTGGTTGAGAACGCTATGCGCTATTCCGCGCCGGGCGAACACATTACCCTGCGCGCCTTCATCAGCGACGCGGGCGAAAGCTGCCTGACCGTACAGGATAACGGCATTGGCATGCGGCCGGAGGACGTGCCCCACATTTTTGAGCGGTTTTACCGCTCCGACAAAGCCCGCAAGCGCGAGGGCGGCACCGGACTGGGGCTTGCCATTGCCAAATGGATCGCAGATGCCCACGATGCCTATTTTGACGTGATCACCCGGGAGGGGGTAGGCACCCGGATCACGCTGTGCCTGCCTTCTTGCCCCCAAACGCCCCAGGAGACATGATATGACGCGATACAAATGCCTGGTGCTGGATCATGACGATACTGCCGTGATGAGCACATCCACCGTGCATTACCCTTCCTTTATTGAGGTGCTCAAGGTGCTGCGTCCCGGCCTGTCCATGACGCTGGAGGAATATAACAGGCTGTGCTTTGATCCCGGGTTTGAGCGGATGTGCTATGATACGCTGCATTTCACGCCCCGGGAAATGGCCTGGCAGCTGGCGCATTGGCAGCAATACGTGGAGCGGCACGTTCCGCCCTTCCATCCCGGAATGCCGGCGCTGATCGCCCGGCAAAGGGCCGAAGGCGGGCTGCTCTGCGTGGTTTCCCAAAGCTATGCCCGGTTTGTGGAGCGGGATTATGCCGCCGCGGGGCTTCCCCTGCCCGACAGGACGCTGGGCTGGGAGTTGGGCGCCCAGCGCCAGAAGCCCCATCCCGATCCGCTGTATATGCTGATGGAAGAATTCGGCCTGTCCCCCGGCGATCTGCTGGTGGTGGATGATCTCAAGCCCGGCTTTGACATGGCCCAGGCTGTGGGATGCGACTGCGCCGCCGCCCTTTGGGCCCATGCCGGCGATCCCGCCATGCGGCAGATGATGACAGCCGCCAGCGGCGGAAGGGCGTTTTCCACGCCGGAGGAACTGGCAAAATTCCTGTTCATATAACAGGGAGATCCCTCGTCCGCGAAGGATCTCCCTGTTGATCAGTTTTCCGTTGCCTGTCATTCGCTGAGAATGAACTTGAACATCCGCAGCACTTCCATATAATCATCGGAAGCAAAGCCCACGGTGGTATCGTCAACGCGGTATGCCCCGGGATACCAGGCGGCGCTGTTGGCCGACTGATGCTTTTTATAGCAGATTTCCACCTCAAAATGCTTGGGCATGGGATAGAGCATGGACGAAAGATCGGGCTTACGCAGCGAACGGGCCACCGCTTCGCGGATGCGGCGGATGGCCAGATCGGGATGGATGGACAGAACGCCGTTGCCGCAGCATTCGTTGACGGCCACCGTTTCAATATTGGGATTGGCCGCCTTGGCCGCGTCGCAGATCCCCTGGTCGCCGGTGACGCACAGCAGCGGCACCCCGTAATAGGCCGCCATCAGCGCGTTAATGGTCATTTCAGAAATGCGTTCGCCATTGATTTTTACATAATTGTTGCCCGTGTTCATGGTATGGGACAGCGGGCTGGTGCTCCAGCTGGCGCCGCTGTGATAGCCGGTGAACACGCAGCCGGAAAAGGTTTTGTCAATGCCCATCATCATGGAGCCGGGCAGTACGGCCCAGCCGCGGTGCAGCCGCACGCACTCGGGCAGCGCCCGGGGATCAATATTGCGGGCTGAATCATGGGCGTCCTTTACGATGATCTCCTGACAGCCCGCGTCCATGGCGCCCTGGCAGGCCGCCGCCACCTCACGGGTCATCTGCTCGCTGAAATACTTCCAATCCGGATGGTTCTTTTCCGTCTCATTCCAATGGGCGATGCCCGTGGTGCCTTCAATATCGGCGGAAATAAAAACTTTCATGGAACAATACCCCTGTCACAAATTTGCTTCATTATAGCACAGCCTGCCATTTGC
>JAFUGB010000133.1 GCA_017469605.1 Clostridia bacterium | reverse complement strand
AGTCCGTCCTGGAGCACGCCGATATCCACAAACACGCCGAAGTCTATTACATTTCGCACAGTGCCGGTCAATTCCATGCCAGGCTTCAGGTCCATCATATCCAGCACATCGGTGCGCAGCACGGGCCTGGGCAGTTCGTCCCGGGGATCGCGGCCGGGCTTTTGCAGCTCGCCCAGGATATCGTTCAGCGTGGGCAAGCCCACGTTTAATTCAGCCGCAAGCTTTTCGACGCCGTATTCTTTGGCGCGCAGGGCAATACCGGGTACGCCGCCGTTTTTTACATCCTTTACGTCAAAGCCCAGGGTGGCCAGTACAGCCTTGGCAGCGTCATAGCTTTCAGGATGCACGGCGGTGGCGTCCAGGGGGTTTTTGCTGTCCATTACCCGCAGGAAGCCTGCGCACTGTTCATAGGCTTTGGGGCCCAGCTTGGGCACTTTTTTGAGCGCGGCACGGCTGGCAATGCCGTTTTCCTCGCGGTAGGCTACAATATTCCTGGCCAAGGCCGGGCCGATGCCCGCCACATGGGAAAGCAGCTCGGCGGAAGCGGTGGAAACTTCCACGCCCACCAGGTTCACGCATTGCTCCACCACGCCGTCCAGGGCGGCGGTAAGCTCGTTTTGCTTCAGGTCATGCTGGTACTGGCCTACGCCGATGGCTTTGGGCTCGATTTTTACCAACTCGGCCAGCGGGTCCTGCATGCGGCGGGCAATGGAAACAGCGCTGCGCTGGGTCACGTCAAAATCCGGAAATTCCTGGGCGGCCAATTTGCTGGCCGAATACACCGAGGCCCCCGCTTCGCTGACGATCATATAGGCAACGCCGGGCATATCCGGCAAAAGCGAAGCAATAAACTGCTCGCTTTCCCGGGAAGCCGTGCCGTTGCCGATGGCAATGGCGGTAACGCCGTATTTCTTTACAAAGCCCTTGATCAGCCGTGCAGCCTCGGCTTTTTTTATTTCCTGGCCCGGCAGGGTAAAATAGCCCACGCCGGTATCCAGCACCTTGCCGTTTTCATCCACCACGGCCAGCTTGCAGCCGGTGCGGAAGCCCGGATCCACGCCCAGCGTTACCTTGCCCTTGATGGGCGGCTGCAAAAGCAGCTGGTGCAGGTTCTGGCTGAACACTTTGATGGCCTGCGCGTTGGCCCGGTCTGTGAGCTCGTTTCGGATTTCGCGCTCCAGGGAGGGGAAAAGCAGCCGTTCCCAGGCGTCTTCGCAGGCGGCCGATACCTGCCGGGAAGCCGCCGAATCGGAACGCACAAAGGCTCCCTTTACGGCATGAACGGCTTTCTCCTCCGGAGCCATCAGGCTGACCCGGAGAAATTCCTCCCGCTCGCCGCGATTGACCGCCAGCACGCGGTGCGCCGCCATGCGGGGGACGGACTCCCGATAATCGTAATACATGCTGTATACGCTGTCCTCTTCCTTGGCGGCTTTGGTTTCGATGACGCCTTCCCTGAGCAGCAGGCTGCGAAGCTCCTTGCGCAGCGCGGCGTCGTCGCTGATCTGCTCAGCAATGATATCCCGAGCGCCTGCCAGCGCGGCTTCGGCATCGGGCACATCCTTTTCGGCATTTATAAATTTGGCGGCTTCAGCCGGCGGATCGCCCTTGGGCAGCTGCAAACTCAGCCAAAGCGCCAGCGGCTCCAGCCCGCGTTCTTTGGCAATGGTGGCGCGGGTGCGGCGCTTGGGACGGTAGGGGCGGTACAGATCCTCTATCTCGGCCAGCGTTTGCGCTTGGGCCAATTGGGATTTCAGCGCGTCGGTGAGTACGCCCTGTTCAGTCAGCGCTTTTTCAATTTCCTCCCGCCGTTTTGCCAGATTACGCAGGTACTCCAGCCTTTCGGACAGCTCGCGCAGCACCTGGTCGTCCAGCGAACCGGTCATTTCCTTGCGGTAGCGGGCGATGAAGGGAATGGTGTTGCCCGCGTCCAGTAAATCGATTACCGCCTGTACCTGCTGGGGCCGCAGGCTAAACTCTTTTGCGAGGATGGCTACAAAATCCATGTGCTTTTTCTCTCCGTGATCAGGTTAATTCATCCAGCATCTGGGCCGGATTGTCGGCGGCTTTTACCTTGCCGAAGGCTTTGGCGATGACGCCGTTTTCATCAATCAGATACGTGGTGCGCACCACGCCCATGGAGGTTTTCCCGTACAGCTTTTTTTCCTGCCATACGTCGTAGGACTGGATGGCTTGAAGCTCGGGATCGGCCAGCAGGGGGAAAGGCAGGCCGTACTTTTCCTCAAACTTTTTATGGGACGCCACGCTGTCACGGCTCACGCCCAGCACCACGGCTCCCTTCTCGGTGAAATGGGGGTACAGCTCGGCAAAGCCGCAGGCTTGCTTGGTGCAGCCCGATGTCATGTCCTTGGGATAGAAGTACAGGATCACTTTTTGACCGCGGAAATCGGACAGCGAGCGCAGGCTGCCGTTTTGATCCGGCAGGGTGAAATCAGGGGCTTGTGTTCCAGGATAAAGCATGACAGACTCCTTTGAATTTGATGGTATCATTTTACCAGATGAACGGTTTTTCGGCAATAGAAAAACGGGCTGCGTCAGCAGCCCGCGTAAAGAACGTGCGCTATACTACCCTTCATATGGAAACAGGCAGAAAGAAATTTGACGGGGAGGGGAATACGCGCTTTCTTCCCGGGGAAGAAAGCTACAAAGAAGCCGGCTGGCGAACCGGCCCGGATGCAAAAACAAACAATTTGCGCCTGAAGCGCTTTTGTCGCCAAGCGAGCTCCCGGGCCTCAGAAAAGCAGGCGGCCGGCCGGGAAAATGAACTTGTTCATTTTCCGGTCTGTCCGCCTGCTTTTCGCTGTGCGCTTCGCGCACAGGCGGCGCGGCTTTGCTTCTCTTTGCGTCAGAAGCTTTTACGGCGACAAATGCGGGTTTCTTTGCGCAGCTTTCTTTTCCAAAAGAAAGCGCGGAACCCCTT
>JAFUGB010000132.1 GCA_017469605.1 Clostridia bacterium | reverse complement strand
GAGTATATTTCGGTGGAGCATCTGATGTTGGGCATCCTGGACGCGCCGGAGCGGGAAATCCGCGCGCTTTTCCGCGCCTTTGGCATTGAAAAGGACAAGTTTTTACAGGCGCTGTCACAGGTGCGCGGCGCGGCGCGGGTCACCAGCGATTCGCCGGAGGACACCTACGACGCGCTGAAAAAATACGGCTCCGACCTGACCGAGCTGGCCCGCAGCCACAAGCTGGATCCCGTGATTGGCAGGGATAAGGAAATCCGCGACGTGATCCGCATCCTGAGCCGCAAGAGCAAAAATAACCCGGTGCTGATCGGTGAGCCCGGCGTGGGCAAAACCGCCATTGCCGAGGGCCTGGCCCAGCGGATCGTGCGGGGCGACGTGCCCGACTCGCTGCGCGACCGCGCCATCTTTTCCCTGGACATGGGCGCGCTGATCGCCGGCGCCAAATTCCGGGGCGAATTTGAGGAGCGCTTAAAGGCCGTGCTGGCCGAAATCAAAAAGAGCGAAGGCAAAATACTGCTGTTTATCGATGAGCTGCACCTGATCGTGGGCGCGGGCAAAACCGAGGGCAGCATGGATGCCGGCAACCTGCTCAAGCCCATGCTGGCCCGGGGCGAGCTGCACTGCATTGGCGCCACCACCCTGGATGAATACCGCAAATACGTGGAAAAGGACGCCGCCCTGGAGCGCCGTTTCCAGCCGGTGCAGGTGGACGAGCCCACGGTGGAGGACACCATCAGCATCCTGCGCGGCCTTAAGGAGCGCTATGAGGTTTTCCACGGCGTAAAAATCCAGGACGCCGCGCTGATCGCCGCCGCCACGCTCTCCAACCGCTATATCAGCGACCGTTTCCTGCCCGATAAAGCCATTGACCTGGTGGACGAAGCCTGCGCCATGATCCGCACCGAAATGGACAGCATGCCCCAGGAGCTGGACGAAATCAGCCGCCAGATCATGCAGCATGAAATCGAGGAGGCCGCCCTGAAAAAGGAGACCGACGAGCTGAGCAAGACCCGCCTGGAAACCCTCCAGCGGGAACTGGCCGATATGCGCGCCCGGTTTGCCGAGATGAAGTCCAAATGGGACAACGAAAAGAACGCCATCGGCAAGGTGCAGAAGCTGCGCGAGGAAATCGAGCGCATGAACGGCGAAATCGAGCACGCCAAGAACGTGTATGATCTGAATCGGGCCGCCCAGCTGCAATACGGCGAATTGCCCAAGCTCCAGCAGGAGCTGGCCGATCTGGAAGCCAAGGAGCCTGAAACGCGCCAGCTTTTGCGGGATAAGGTCACCGAGGAGGAGATCGCCCGCATCGTCAGCCGCTGGACCGGCGTGCCGGTGAGCAAGCTGATGGAGGGCGAGCGGGAGAAGCTGCTGCGCCTGGGCGATGTGCTGCATCAGCGCGTCATCGGCCAGGATACCGCCGTGACAGCGGTGAGCGAGGCCATCCTGCGCAGCCGCGCCGGCATTGCCGATGAAAACCGGCCCATTGGCAGCTTCCTGTTTCTGGGCCCCACCGGCGTGGGCAAAACCGAGCTGGCCAAGGCGCTGGCCGAAGCGCTGTTTGACGATGAGCGCAGCCTGATCCGCATTGACATGACCGAGTACATGGAAAAGTTCAGCGTATCCCGCCTGATCGGAGCGCCTCCCGGATACGTGGGCTACGACGAGGGCGGCCAATTGACCGAGGCCGTGCGCCGCAAGCCCTATGCCGTGGTGCTGTTTGATGAGATGGAAAAGGCGCATCCCGATGTGTTCAACATCCTTTTGCAGATCCTGGATGACGGCCGCGTGACCGACAGCCAGGGCCGCACGGTGGACTTTAAAAACACCATCCTGATCATGACCAGCAACCTGGGCAGCGACGATATTCTGGAGGGCATCAGCCAGGACGGCGAACTGAGCCAGCAGGCCCGCGACCGGGTCAACGCGCTGCTGCGCCGAAGCTTCAAGCCCGAGTTTTTGAACCGGATCGACGATACCGTGATGTTCACGCCGCTTTCCCGCGATCAGGTAAAGGACATCGCCGGCCTGCTGCTGGGGCACCTGAAGGATCGGCTGGCCCAGCGCCAGGTGGCCCTGAGCCTCACCGACGCCGCCCTTGACCTGCTGCTGGACCAGGGCTATGATCCCGCCTACGGCGCGCGGCCCATGAAGCGGCTGATCCAGAGCAAGCTGGAAACGCTGTGCGCCCGCGCCATGGTGTCCGGCGCCGTCCATGACGGAAAGATCACCATCGACGCCCGGGACGGCGCGTTCGTTCCGGCAGTGTGAGCCGCGGCAAGTTTACGGTGTAAATTTGTATATATTTGTTTGGTAAACCCCGCCTTTTCCCCTTGCTTTTTTCATCCGGATACTGTATAATTCCTAATTGGCACTTTCTTGCGCCGCGTGATGCCGCGGCGCCATATGTCCATGAGGAGGTGAAAGTAGTATGAACAAGTACGAACTGGTCTACGTCATCGACGCCGCGCTGGAGGACGAAGCCCGCAAGGCGGTTATTGACCGCTTCAACGGCATGATCGAACAGAACGGCGGCAAGGTGCTGAAGGTGGATGAATGGGGCAAGCGCCGCCTGGCCTATCCCATCAACTACAAGACCGAAGGCTATTATCTGCTGGTGAACTTTGAGTCCGAGGCCACCCTGCCCCGGGAAATCGAGCGCACCATGAAGATTGCCGAAAGCATCCTTCGTTACCTGATCGTGAAGGTGGAAGAAAAGCGCAGCAACGTAAAGCCCCGTCCCGTGCGCGTAGCGCCCGAGACCCAGGAAACCGCTGCTGCCGCTGAAGCACCCGCCGAAGCTGAAGCGCCCGCCGCTCCCGCTGAGGCCGAGTAATTCAAGGAGGGATACGTAATGAACAAGGTTTTCATTGTTGGGAACCTGACACGCGATCCCGAATTGCGTTCCACCCGTGACGGCATTTCGGTATGTTCGTTCACCGTGGCGGTCAACCGCCGCGTGCGCAACGCGGAAGCCGGTCAGCCCGAGGCTGATTTCTTCCGCGTCACCGCCTGGCGCCAGCTGGGCGAAATTTGCGCCAAGTACCTGGCCAAGGGCCGCAAGGTGTCGGTTACCGGCAGCGTAAGCGCCAGCGCTTACACCGCCCAGGACGGCAGCGCGCGGGCCAGCCTGGAAGTTACGGCCGACGATGTGGAATTCCTGACGCCCCGCGGCGAAGCCGGAGAGATCCCCGCTGCCGCCCCCAGGGCCCAGGCCGCTCCCGCCGCCCCCCAGAGCAACGGCTTTGTGCAGGTGGATGACGACGAACTGCCCTTCTGATCAAAATAAGAGTAATAGGAGGATAGATAGACCATGTCTGAAGATCGTGGCGAACGTAAAATGCGCCCCCGCGGCCGGAAGCCCCGCCGCAAGGTGTGCGATTTCTGCGTAAACAAGATCGCTTATATCGACTACAAGGACGTGAACCGCCTGCGCCGTTACATCAATGAGCGCGGCAAGATCATGCCCCGCCGCATGACCGGCACCTGCGCGAAGCATCAGCGCCAGCTGTCCGAGGCCATCAAGCGCGCCCGTGCCATCGCGCTGCTGCCCTACACGGTGGACTGATCAAACGGCTAAAGAGCCCGCGTTCCGGCGGGCTCCGCAGAACTGTATCAGCTTTAAAACAAAGAAACCGGAATCTTTTCAAGGCTTACGGCGTGATTTCGGTCAGGCAGTTTGCTTTGCCGCCTGTATACGTGGGTGCGGCCGTCCGATCCATTCAGAACGATCATACTG
>JAFUGB010000131.1 GCA_017469605.1 Clostridia bacterium | reverse complement strand
ACGTTGGAAAAACTTGCCGATTTATGCGCCGGGCGTGGCATTACGCTGCAATACCACAACCATGACTTTGAATATGAAATGCAGGATGGCGAGCGCATCATGGATTATCTGCTGCGCGCGAATTCCAGTTACCTGTTTGAATTGGATACGTTCTGGGCAGGCTATGCGGGCGTTGATCCTGTGAAATACATGCAGGAGCTGGGAGAGCGCGTGCAGATGATCCACATCAAAGATTATCTGGGTATAAAGGATGGAGAGCACCGGTTTGCCGCCATCGGTACTGGAACGATGGACAACGCGCCGATCATTCGCAGCGCGCGCGATATGAACAAGCAATGGGTGATCGTGGAGCTGGACAATTCGCCCCTGACCCCCATGGAAAGCGCGCGGATCAGCATTGACAATGTCCGCCGCATCTTGGCTGACGACAAATAAAACATACAGAACATGCGGCAGACGGGAGGAGAAACGGCCTTCCGTTTGCCGTTCCATTGCGGGTGAAAGCATGAAAGGTTGTTATCAAACACGGTGCAAAAAGCTGTATGAGCGCATGGCGGAACAGGGGGTTGACTGCCTGCTGGTGTCCCCGTCGCCTGATTTGATTTACCTGACGGGCTTGGATCTGTGGGCAGACGAGCGCTTGTTTGCTGCGGTGTTTTCGCCTGGACATGCGCCGTTTTTCGTCTCCAATCAGCTGCATGCGCTGACACTGGAGGGCATGGGCTGCGATGACGCCGTCTTCTGGAACGATGGAGAGGACGCCTTCCGCCTGCTTGCGGCAGAACTGGACAAACGGGGAATTTTATCGGCGCATCTGGCAGTGGATAATCTGCTGCCCGCAGGGCTGCTGGTTCCGCTGCTGCGGCATTTTCCGGACAGCCAGATCAGCCTGTCCGCCCAGTTGACAGCGCCGCTGCGCATGTATAAGGATGTCGATGAAGTGCAGGCACTGCGCACTGCCTGCATCAAGGCCAGCGAAGCGCTGAGAATCACCATGCGCCGGGGCAGGGAATGGATCGGGCATACCGAAGCCGAGCTGGCCAGCGCACTGTGTTCAGAGATGGTTCGCCAGGGTCTGGCCTATGGCTCCGCCAGTGTCAGCGCGGGGAAAAATTCCGCCGTGGCGCATCATCTGCATGATGATACAGTTATCTGCGACGATACCTGCATGTGGATCGACTTTGGATCGGTTTACCAGCATTACAATACTGACATGACCCGGGTATTTTACTTTGGTAAACCCGATCCAGAATATGAGCGTCTGTGCGAAATTGCCAATCAGGCACGGGAAGCAGGCATTATGGCCGCACAGGTCGGTGCGCCGCTGGGTGCGGTGGATGACGCTGCCCGCGAGGTGATTGCCTCATATGGCTTCGGGCAGTATTTTACCCATCGCACAGGCCACGGCATCGGCATCCTGAATCACGAAGGCCCATCGGCAATCCACGGAGAAATGACGCCTATCGCTCCCGGGATGGTGTTTTCGGTTGAGCCCGGCATTTATATTCCTGGAAAATACGGCGTTCGGGTGGAAGACGAAATACTGATTGACGAAAGCGGACGCGCGATACGTCTGCATGATTTTCCGACGGACCTGATGATTTTCGCAAAAGAGGAGGAACGGGAGAATGAAGGACCCGAGAATTGACAAGCTCGCCAGGCAAACGGTTGAATACTCCCTTAGCCTGGGCAAGGGCCAAAAGTTGCTCATTGAGGCATGGGACGGCTGTGATGATTTTGTGCTTCCTTTCATTGAAGCGGCGCAGCGCGTCAGCGCGCTGCCTTATGTAGTGCGGGAGGATAAGCGTGTTCTCCGGGCGCTGATTCTGGGCGGCAACGAAGCGTACTGGAAGCAGTGGTACGATTATCAAATTGGCCGCATGGAGGATATGGACGCTTTCCTATCCATCCGCAAGGAGGATAACTGCTATGAGCTGGCCGACGTTCCCAATGACAAAGCGGCGCTGTATAACAAATACAACGCCATGCTGCATAACAAGCAACGCAATTTCAAAATGAAATGGTGCATCCTGCGCTATCCGAATCCGGCCATGGCTCAGCTTAGCCAGACCAGCACGGAAGCTTTTGAGGATCTTTTCTTTGCTGCAAATTGCATCGATTATAAGCGGCTGAATGAGATTGCCATGGCGCTCTATCGCGTTTGCCATCGCACGGATCAGGTGCGGATCGTGGCGCCCGGTACCGATCTGACCTTTTCCATCAAAGGACAGTGCGGCCTGTATGCCTGCTGCGGTGTATTCAACCGGCCCTGCGGGGAAACAGGCATGACCATCGTTCAAGGCACAGCCAACGGCACCATCCGTTACAACATTCCGTCGCTGTATCAGGGAACGAACTTTGAAAATGTTGAATTAACCTTCCGCGACGGTGTGATCGTCCATGCAACTTCCAATCATACCGAGCTGCTGAACCGAATCCTTGACACAGATCCCGGCGCACGCAGGATCGGAGAATTTGCCCTGGGCTTTAATCCTTTGATCACAAAGCCCATGCACGATACGCTGTTTGATGAAAAGATGCGTATGTCTCTGCATTTCACCCCAGGAAACGGCTCCAACAATCCTTCCGCCATTCACTGGGATCTGGTTCAGAGCCATGATCCTGCCTACGGCGGCGGAGAAGTATGGTTTGACGGCGTTCTGATCCGCAAGGATGGGCTGTTTGTAACAGAAGAGCTGAAATGCATGAATCCGGACGAGCTGATGCGTGAAATTATGTAAAACAGCATTTTTTGGTAAAAGCGATTGTCTATGAATTGGATGGGCTGAAAAAAGCACCGTCCTTTTTT
>JAFUGB010000130.1 GCA_017469605.1 Clostridia bacterium | reverse complement strand
GGCGTATATGCCCTGGCCGGCCCCTATGCCGTCAACAAGCGCGTGGGCACGCTGGAAAATTACCAGCGCTTCACGGTCATCGCTGAAACGGGCAACTATTATATCGTGTCCTTCCGCGACGCCGTGGCCTTCCTGCCCATGAACGCCGATTATTGGGTGGAGGAGGACCTGAAGGAAATGCTGGCGCGCCCCACGACCCAGGCCATCGTGGCCAACGATAAAACCAAGGTGTACGGCTACGCTTCCACCCAATACGGCAAAATCGATCAGTTCAGCAGCGGAACGCCGGTGCAGGTTTACTACACCACCAACGGCTTTGCCGCTATCCGGTATGAGAACGTGCTGGCCTTCATCCAGCTCACTGACCTGATTTTCTGATCAATGATTCTTATCACGGCCCTGTCGCGCTTATGCGGAAGGGCCGTGATTTTTTTGTAAAATTTGCGTATTTTCTTTCCCTCAACCGGCCCTAACCGGCTATTTTTTTGCCAAAAAACGTCATTCTTTGCAGAATATCGACGTAAAAATTTCGGCTTTTAAAAATTGTATTACATTTTGGAGAAATATACTAAATATGGTTGAAATTGTGGATAGCTGGTGATAGAATTGCAATATATTGTAGAAAGTGAGGCGATTTATAATGCCATATTTGGCTTATATGATGCTGTTCGCAGCGATGATCGCCGCGCTTTTTCTGCTGGCCTATTACCGCCGGGAACGGCAAAAGGAGCTGTATCGCATGGACGCCCTGCGGAACAGCCGCCTGTACCGGGATATGAAGCCCCTGATCCAGCGGGCCTCGGTGCGCGACCTGGACCAGGTGCGCATTGAACGGGACCGGATCACCATTACCCGGGTCCATCCGCCGGGCACGCTGGGCATTTTTGAATTGCGCCAGGCCGGCCACATGCAAATGAGCCGCACCCGCACCCGTGTGATGGCCGAGGTGATTGCCGAGGATCTGGAAATCCTGCAGGACCGCGGCAACTACACCCTGACACGCTACCGGGTCATCCGCCCCAACGGCACAGCGGATTACAGCTATCTGTACACCATCCGCAGCCGGTATAAGGATTCCATCATGGCCATGCACCGGCGGCTTGAGGACCGCATCCGCATATAAAAAAGCCCGCGCGGCGGCTTGCATACAAAACGCCGGACGGCCTGCTTTTCAACCAGGCCGCCCGGCGCTTTTTCGTTTCCCAACGCAACAATTGAGTATTGAATCCGAATGCAAATTGTGGTATATATAAGTTAAGCGGGTAAAAATGTATCCTGCAGCGCATAAAAAATGCGTACCAACGCTCTGAAAGGAAGTATAATTATGAAAAAGATTATCTGCAAAGTGGAATATGATACCGATTCCTCCGAGCTGGTCCAGAAAAAGTCCTTTGGTTCCTTTGGCGATCCCGCCGGTTATGAGGAATCGCTCTACAAGACGCAGGACGGAAAGCTGTTCCTGTACGTCAATGGCGGCGAAGCCTCTCCCTATGCCGAGGAGAACATCAAGCGCATGTCCGCCGCCAAGGCCAAGGAGTGGCAGGAAGCCTGAGCAGCGCACCAGATAAAAACATCCCCGGGCTGCCGGAGGATGTTTTTATTTGGGGGATTTAATCACTTCTATACCACCAGCATGGGCTTCCAGCGCAGGTAATCGCCCGAAACCAGGCTGTAACGAACGCCGTTTCGCCGGCCCAGGATGCTGTCATGAAACCGACTTTCGCCATGGCAATGGGCGTAGATCACCTGCTCCGCGCCGAACTCCTCAGCCATTTCGGTAAAACCGCTGCCCTCCTCCAGAATATTGGTGGGCGGATAGTGCAGAAACATGATGTATTTCCGATAGCCTGCCGCGCGGGCGTTTTCAAAGGAGGCCCGCAAGCGGACAAGCTCGCGCTCTATGATTTTCCGGGCGTGGTCTTCGGCGTCGGTATCCCAGCCCACCACGCGCCTGTGCGCGTCCAGGTAAAAGGGGCCTTCAAAGGTAAAGCCTTTTGTGCCCACCAGGGCATAGTCCCGGTATGGATAGTAGTTGCCCTGCAAAAAGAACAGCTTGCCCGCAAAGCGCGCGTTGAGCGCTGCCGTTTTCCCGGCGTCCCAGAATATATCGTGATTGCCCCGCAGCAGGACCTTGCGGCCCGGCAGCGCCATGATATAATCAAAATCAAGCGCGCATTCGGCCAAATTCCGCCCCCAGCTGTGATCACCCGCCAGCACCAGGGTATCCTCTTCGGTCAGCATGCGCAAGCAATTTTGGCGAAATTTCTGCTCATGATCCTTCCACAGCCGGTCATGCAGCTGCGCCGAGGCTTTGAGGGTTGACTGAAAATGCAGGTGCAGATCCCCGATGGCGTACAAGCTCATGTTGCTTCCTCCCGGCTGTTTTTTCTTATTATACCCGTCCGCGGCCCTGGCCGCAACGTGATTTTGTAAGAATTATGAAACATTTCTGTTGATTACGATACAATTTTGTCATATAATAGAAGCAAGCGAACACCGCATGCTTTTAAACAAGAGAGGACGAGTTGCCATGAGAAAACAATGGATCATGATCGCTTCCCTGGCGCTGTGTCTGTTTTTGTTACAGCCGGCGCTGATCTTCCCCGCCAGCGCGGCAGGCACCGCGCAGGTTACACGGGTGGATATTTCCGAAGAGCAGATCACGCTGGAGCCCGGGGAAATCTGGCTGCTTTTGGCCAGCGTGGAGCCTGAGGACGCCGCCAACAAAAACCTTCTCTGGGAATCCTCCAAGCCCGCTGTGGCGCGGGTGGACGATGGCGGCCGCATCGTGGCCGTAAAGGCTGGCACCGCCGTGATCACCGCGTCGGCCCGGGATGGCAGCGGCCAGAAGGCTTCCTGTCAGGTCACTGTGCGCGGCCCCGCGACGCCTGCGCCCGCGCCCACCGCCACGCCGGCCCCGTCTTCCTCGCCCGGGACAGGCAAAACCGTCTCCCCCACGCCTGCCGCCACCCCCAAAGCCGTGAAGGGCGCCGCCGCGCTGGTCAATACCGCCAAGGGCGGGCTGAACATGCGCTCCGGCCCCGCCAAAACCAGCCGCTTGGTCTGCGTGATCCCCCGGGACGCCGTATTTACCGTTGTCACCTACGGCGAGCAATGGAGCTATGCCCATTATGACGGCAAAAGCGGCTATGTGATGACAAGCCTGTTCCGATTTGCCGACGCCGCCACCGCCACGCCCAAAGCCACAGCCAAGGCCAAGGCCGGGGCCACTGCCACGCCCCAGCCCACCGCCACGCCCAAGCCGCCCACCGGCAGCATGGCCCGGGTAACCACCGAAAAGGGCGATCTGAACATGCGCACCGATCCCAAGCCCCACGCTTCCCGGGTACGCCAAATTCCCCGGAACGCCGAGATCGAGATCCTGCGCTTCGAAGGCGACTGGTGCTATGCCCGGTATAAGAACAGCACCGGCTATGTGATGACCAAATACCTGACCCTGGGCAGCGGCGTAAAGAAAACGGCCGCAGCCACTGCCACACCCAAGGCCACCGCCACACCCAAGGCCACCGCCACACCCAAGGCCACCGCCACACCCAAGGCGCAAACCAAGCCCGGAAGCAAAAGCAAATCGGCCCAGGTTTCCACCGCCAAAGGCGGCCTGAATCTGCGGGAGGCCGCCAGCAGCCGCGCCCGGCGCATCCTGATCATCCCCCAAAACGCCACAGTGCAGGTGATCAGCGCAGGCGACCGCTGGACCCAGGTATCCTATAACGGCAAAACCGGCTATGTAATGACGCAGTTCTTAAAATTTGACTGACATATCCGCATTCCGCCGAAAAGGGAATAAAGCAGGATCGGGCCGGGGACATGCCCCGGCCCGGTCCTTTCTTCGGCCGTTTTTCAGAACCCCAGCTCATCATTGACCAGGATCACATGAATGCGGCCGGCAAAGCGTGAAAAACGGGTAATCAAAAACTGGCAGCAAATGGTATCAGGGGCCTTGCAGTTCATGCAGGTCCCTGTTTTTGTGCAGGGCGTGCCAACCCCTACCCGCAGCGCGTTAACAGGAGCGGCCACGCTGCGGGCGCGTTTCATGGCGCCGTCCAGGTCGCAGCATATTTTATTCATGCCCACAATAAAGATCACCTTGCGGGGGCCATAGGCAATGGCCGCCACACGGTTGGCGTTTCCGTCAATGTTCACCAGCTCGCCGTCCTCGGTCATGGCGTTGACGCTGGACAGGAATACATCGGCGTCAAAGGCCGCCAGCATGGCCGCGCGCTTGTCCTCCATGGCATTCCGATCGATATAACGGTAATTTCCCTGTTTCAGGGCTTCGGGCAGGCCGATTTCATGCACGCTCATGCCGCCGCCCATGGTCACCGAGCTCTCCTCCGGGATCAGCGTCAGCGCCTGTGCCAGCGCTTCCTGCCGGCTGGCCGCATAATAACCGTTCATGTTCCTGGACCGCAGGCCCTTGATCACCTTTTGAGCCAGAAGCTCGTTGCGCTTTACGATGTTCGCATCCATGCTGAACCCTCCTTATATACGCATATGCGCAGTTTTATTTCCGGAGATCCTGTCCGCAAATAAGGCGGCCGCTCCTCACGCGCCGTCTGCCGGCAGATTGCAGGGAACGCCCAGCTTATCGCACACAATACGCACCAGGTCCTTTTCATACCTGGTCAGATACATGCCCTGACGGTAACAGAAATAGAAATGCCGCTCATAATCGGTGTTGCTGATGGGATAGATATGCACCCGTGCCCGGTCCGCCATGCTGTCGCGCACGTACACGTTGGGCACCAGGAACACGGCATTGGAGCGGGCGGTGATGCTCTTGGCGGCCTCCATGTTATGGGTTTCCAGCAATATATGCGGCTGGATCCCGTTTTCCTGGAACAGGCGATCCTGGATGATGCGCACGCTGTGCCCCTGGCTCATGCTGACAAAGGCCTCATTCTGCGCCTGTTCAATATCCAGCACCGTGCCATCGGCAAACCGCTTGGCCAGGTTGGTGGTCCGGGCGGCCACCAGCACCAAACGCTCGTTTTCGATGAGCACATAATGCAGGCGGTTGCGCTTGCTGGTGGTGGTCACAAAGGCAATATCGCACTGGCCTTCGGTTACCATGCGTTCCAGCCGCCCGCTGCCCTCCTCCGCCAGGTTGATCTTTACATAGGGGTACATGCGGATAAATTCGGGGATCACCTGTGGCAGCAGCTGCAATCCGCGCTGGTTGGAGATCCCCAGACTGAATCTGCCGTATATCCTATCCTTGGAATCGGCAATCTGCGCCCGCAGGTTATGGTCGATCATCTGGATTTTCTGCGCGGCTTCCATATACAGCTCGCCCGCAGGCGTCAGCTCGATATGCCGAAGGTCCCGATTAAAGATCGGCGCCCCCAGATCATTTTCCACCTGGCGGATGGTCTGGGACAGGGCGGGCTGGGAAACATACAGTTTTTTGCTGGCCGCTGTTACCGACCCTTCGCGCACAATGGCCATGATCGCAGGAATATGCTTCAGGTTGATCATCCCGCCGCACCTCCTTTTATTCATATTATATCATGATATTTTCACATATCTATACTTAATATGAAATTTTTCTTTGATCATGGGCGACATCTCCGGGAACGTTATCATCGATCCCGTGTCGCAAAACGCCCATCGGGCCCCGCGCGAACGAAGAATTCCCTGCGCCGGAGCCGGACGGGGACGAGGGTGGCTGTCAGGCCGAAAACTGGGGATTTGCGGGAGAGGAAACGAAAGTGGATTTCTGCCATTCACCATCAAAATACTTTTGATTAAAGCTCGCCTCCCGCAATCTCCCATCGCTTGTATCGCTGGCCGCCTTCACCGGATCGCACATGGCGGCAAATCGCCCCGCAAACTGCGGAGCGTCGATTTTATAGTGGAAAAATCCGCCGATATGAAGTATAATAAAATGTCTTTTTTTGAACGTGCAGCGGGGATGGCATGGCGATTGGGGATTTGGAGGTTGGACGCAGATATTGAGACTCATTAGTGTAACAGAGGACAACTGGCTCGACATAGCCTCTCTGACGGTAAAAGAACATCAGAAAGGCTATGTAGCGCCAGCAATTGGCATTCTGGCCAGAGGATATGTTTACCGTGACTGCAATGGAAAAGTCTATGCCTTTGAACGGGATGGTGTTATCGTTGGCACAGCCCTTGTCAGGGAGTTTACAGATGAACCGCTGGGCTATGACCTGCAGCAGTTTATGATTGACCAGCAGTATCAAAATAAGGGCTACGGCACGGAGGCATTACAGCTTGTTCTGGATGAACTGCGCAGAGAAAACCATTACGATCATGTGGAACTTTGCGTAAAGAAAGCGGATACTGAAGCTATTCATCTTTATGAGAAACTTGGCTTCGTTGATTCTGGATATGTTGACGAAGATTTGCCGGATTCACTGAACATGATTTACTATTTATCTGGTGTGAATGGGCGGAAAAATCCAGTTGAGCTCCCTTTCTATCCCTTCACTCGGCGGTAGTAAGCCACTCCTGTTTTTACTACCATTGACGGCCTCATCTTGCCGCATTTTGCCGCATCGCGGCTGGGCCATGGCATGGCGGCCCCGTCCAGAGCAAAGACGCGCTTGGCAGATCGCGTCAAAACGGGGCAGAATACGACTTTTCGGGAGGCTGAAAACTTATGGAAAAAATCTTGTTTGTTTGCCACGGCAATATCTGCCGCAGCGCGGCGGCGGAGGTGGTGCTGGGGCGGCTGATCCGGGAAGCGGGGCTGGAAAACGAAATCCGCGTGGATTCGGCGGCGGCCACCCGGGAGGAGATCGGAAACGATATTTATCCGCCCATGAAGCGGGCGCTGACGGCGCGGGGCTACGCCTGCCCCCGGCACGCGGCCCGACAAACCGTGCGGGCCGATTATGAAAAGTATGACCGCATCATTGGCATGGACAGCGAAAACATGGCCGATATGCGGTATATTTACGGCGGCGATCCGGCAGGCAAGCTATCCCGGCTGCTGGACTGGGCCGGGCGCCCCGGGGCCAGCGTGGCCGATCCCTGGTATACCCGGGATTTTAACGGCACGTTAAACGACATTGAGCAGGGCTGCCGCGGGCTGCTTGAGGCGCTGCGCCGCTGAAGCGCATCCGCCGCGAAAAATGGTTTTTATTAATCTTTACATAGGAGGATGAACATGATTGCATTCAACAACGGCTGGGAATTTGTGCCGGAATGGACCGATGCCTTTGGACGGGGAGAAGGCGCGGCCCAGGCTGTGCGCCTGCCCCATACCGTGAAGGAAGTTCCGCTGCACGCCGTGGACGAAAAAGCCTACCAGGCGGTCAGCGGCTACCGCAAGCGTTTTACCCTGCCCGCGGGCAAGCGGTTCTTTTTGCAGCTGGACGGTGCGGCGCATATCGCCACGGTGTATGTGAACGGGCGGGAGATTGGCCGCCATAACACCGGCTATACCGCGTACCGGGTTGAAATCACCGACGCTGTGCGTCCCGGAGAAAACCTGGTGGCCGTCAAGCTGGACAGCACCGAAAACCCCGCCACGCCCCCCTTTGGCTTCGTCATTGATTACCTGACCTACGGCGGCCTGTATCGTCCGGCCTGGCTGGATGCCAAGGGCGAGGATTACATCAGCGATGTATTTGTATATACCCCCGACCTGCACACCGCCGCCGTACAGGTGACGCTGGACCAGAAAACAGCGGGGGCCGGGAACGCCGTGGACGTGCGCATTCTGGATGCCGCCGGCCATGCCGTAGCCCAGGGACAGGGCGCCGCCGGCGGGGAAATCCGGCTGGATGTGCCCGGGGCCCAAGCCTGGGATTTGGATCATCCCACCCTGTACACCTGTGAGGTGACGCTGCGGGATGCCGATGTGAAAACCGTTGTTTTCGGCTTCCGCACCGCCGAATTCAAGGCCGACGCCTTCTACCTGAACGGCAAAAAAACCTATCTGCGGGGCCTGAACCGCCACCAAAGCTATCCTTATACCGGCTATGCCGTATCCGACAGCCTGCAGGTGGAGGACGCCCGCATCCTGAAGGAGGAATTGGGCTGCACCGCCGTGCGCACCTCCCATTATCCCCAGAGCCACGCCTTCATCGACGCCTGTGACAGGATGGGCCTGCTGGTGTTCACCGAGATCCCGGGCTGGCAGCACATTGGCGATGAAAGCTGGAAGCTGCAGGCCGTTGAAAACACCAAAGAAATGGTGCTGCAATACCGCAATCACCCCAGCATTGTGCTGTGGGGCGTGCGCATCAACGAAAGCCTGGACGACGACGAATTTTACGCGCGCACCAACGCGGCGGCCCATGCCCTGGACCCCAGCCGCCAGACCAGCGGCGTGCGCTACCTGCAAAAGAGCAGCTTATTGGAGGATGTTTACGCCTTTAATGATTTCAGCCATACCGGCAATAATCCCGGCGCGCTGCCCAAGGCCCAGGTGACTCCCGACCGGTCCAAGGGCTTCCTGATCAGCGAAAACAACGGCCATATGTTCCCCACCAAGAGCTTTGACAACTGGGCCCGGCTCCAGGAGCACGCCCTGCGCCATGCCCGAGTACATAACGACGCCCTCCAGGACGGCGAACACGCGGGATGCTTTAGCTGGTGCATGTTCGATTATCCCACCCACAAGGACTTTGGCAGCGGCGACCGCATCTGCTACCACGGGGTAATGGACGCCTTCCGCAACCCCAAGCTCGCCGCCGCCTTCTATGCCAGCCAGCAGGATGAAAAGCCCGTGCTGGAGGTCACCAGCAGCATGGACATTGGCGATTACCCCGCCAGCGTCATCGGTGACGTATGGCTGCTGACCAACGCCGATCGGGTGGACCTGTATAAAAATGACCGGTTTGTGGCTTCCTTCAGCGAAACGCCCTTTGCCAACCTGCCCCACGGCCCCATGCCCATGAAGGCCGAGAACTTCATCAGCGAATGGGGCGACCGGGTGACCGAATGGCGGTTTGACGCCGTAAAAGACGGAAAAGTGGTCAAATCCGTCACAAAGGCCGCCAACTGCGCCCTGCGCCTGGAGGCGACGCCCAGCGCCACCCTGCTCACCGAAGGCGACACCTACGACATGGCCGCCGTGCGCGTGCGCATTGTGGATAAATGGGGCCATACAACGCCCTTTGTGCAGCCGCCGCTGCTCTTTGAAGTCACCGGCGCGGCCCAGCTGGTGGGCCCCGCCGCCGCCACCGCCGAGGGCGGCATGGGCGGCACCTATATCCGCACCGTGGGCCGGGCGGGAAAAGCCACGCTCACCATCCGCTGCCCCGGGCTGGAAACGGTCAGCATCGCGTTTGACGTGAATCAAAAATAAATTCGGAGGGGAATATCCATGAGTCAGAAAACAATGAAGCTGTCCCTGGGACAGAAAGCAGCCTTCGGCCTGGGCGCCGTGGGCAAGGACATGGTATACGCGCTGAGCGCCAGCTATGTCATGTTCTACTACCAGGATACCCTGGGCCTCAGTGCCACCTTTGTGGGCCTGATCCTGATGCTGGCCCGGGTGTTCGACGCTCTGAACGATCCCTTTATGGGCGTGCTGGTGGCCAAAACCAAGACGCGCTGGGGCAAGTTCCGCCCCTGGCTGTTCTCGGGCACCGTCCTGAACGCCATTGTGCTCTATGCCCTGTTTGCCGCGCCGGTGAACAGCGGCGCCAACCTGATGGTCTATTTCTCTGTGGTATACATCCTGTGGGGCGTCACCTATACCATGATGGATATCCCCTACTGGTCCATGATCCCCGCCGTGACCGATACCCCCGCCGACCGTGAAAACCTTTCGGTCATCGGCCGCACCTGCGCCGGCGTGGGCAGCGCGCTGATTGCCATGTTCACCATGCTGGCCGTGGGCGCCCTGGGCGGCGGCAACGACGTGCAGGGCTTCCGCTATGTGGCGCTGGGTGTAGCCGTGATCTTTGTGGTCACCGAAATCGTCTGCTGCCTGTTTATGCGCGAGCACCAGACCGAAATGCAGGTGAGCAGCGTAAAGGAAATGTTCAAAGCGCTGTTTGGCAACGACCAGGCGCTCACCGTGGTGGCCACCATCGTGCTCATCAACATGGCGCTGTACCTGACCAGCAATTTCATCATCTATTTCTTCAAATATGACTTTGGCGGCGAGGGCTGGAAGGGCTCCTATACGCTGTTCAGCACCGTGGGCGGCGCCTTCCAGATCCTGGGCATGATGATCCTCTATCCCGTGCTGCGCAAAAAGCAGATGCCCAACGAAAAAATCTTCCGGCTGGCCATCGCCATGGCCGTGGGCGGCTATGCCGTGCTGCTGGCGCTGTGCCTGGCCGGCATCACGCATAACCTGATCCTGCTGTGCATCCCCGGCGCGGTGGTGTTTGCCGCCAACGGCGTGCTCAGCGTGCTGACCACGGTGTTCCTGTCCGGCTCGGTGGACTACGGCGAAATCAAGACCGGCCGCCGGGAGGAAAGCGTGATCTTTTCCATGCAGACCTTCGTGGTCAAGGCCGCCAGCGGCGTGGCCGTGTTCCTCACGGGCATCGGCCTGGACCTGATCGGCCTGGTAGGCAACACCGATGAGGAGGCCGTGGTGGTGGCCCAGAGCGCTTCCACCCTGCTGGGCCTGCGGCTGCTGATGACCATCCTGCCCATGCTGGGGCTGGTGGCTGCCGTGATCTTCTTTAAAAAGAAATTCCGCCTGACCGACGCCTATGCCAAGGAGCTCAGCGACCAGCTGCGCGCCAAGCGGGGATGAACTGACCCTTTGGCAAAACGCATAAGCTGAGATTTGCAGGGGAGGAAACGAACGGGAGCGTACTTTCTTGGAAGCCCAAGAAAGCGTAACGAAAACGCAAAGACCCGCTCCCGGGCAGCGCGGCAAAGCCGCGCACAGTGAAAAGCAGGGCAATTTGCAGAAAAACAAATGAACTTGTTTTATCGCAAATTGCCCTGCTTTCCTGATGCCCGAAAGCTCGCTTGGCGACAAAAGCGCTTCAGGCGCAGGATGTTTGTTATTCGTTGATCCCGCTTTGCAATCGTATTTTCAAACAACCTTCATTCCTACCTGATCGCCTGGGGCCACGGCTGGCCGGGCCATAAGGCAGGGGCGGTGGATTCCACGCCGTTGTAGGTTTCGGGGAACAGGCCGGCCAGGGAAAGCGGCTCGCCCGCGGCCAGCAGATGGCTCACATCGCCCGCGCACAGGCAGCGAAACTCAATTTCACCCTTGATCCGCTCCTGGGTGATCACGGTGGTCACCGAGCTTGTCAGGAACAGGAAATTCTGCCACATGGGCACAGGGGGCATATTGGTCAGCCAGGAGAGCACCGCCATGCCGATGCCGTAATGGCAGAACAGCACCAGTGTATCATCGGTATTGTTTTCGCACCGGTACACGCATCCATCGCGGCGATAGCCGTGCTCCATCAGCAGGGCGTCCACGCCGTCCTTTGTCTCCTGCCAGATATCGGCCACCGTGCCGCCGCGCACCAGCGCGTCCTGCTGCCAGTTTTCCCGATCCATCAGCTGCTCACGCCCGGCCCATTGGGCGGTGCGGTAATCCCAAGGAATGCGGCCCCTGTCCGTACCGGGAACGGGCACCCTTCCCCTGAACTCAGCCAGCCAGGGCAGCGTAACAGCCTGGCGGTTTACCCTTTTAAGCGTATAGGCAGCTGTTTCCTGGGCGCGGCCCAGGGGCGAGACATAATAGGCTTTGGCCGGGATGGCGGCCAGGCGCTGCCCCAGCAGGTCGGCTTCCCGCCGGCCCTTTTCGGTCAGGCAGTCATGTACATAGTCGGGCTCGGCGTGCCGTACGATCAAAATCCGCATCATATTCCTCCCTATCCCTTTTGGGCCGTATTTTACCCTTGAATACCCCGCTTGTCAAGCCGCGCCGCGATTGACAGTTATTTGCATTTAATGCTATAATTTACCGGTGTGTGTGATCATCACACCAAAATTGATTCATTTAAGAAAGGGAATGACCTGCTATGAATAAAAAGCCTGTTGTGCTGGTCGTCATGGACGGCGTAGGCAAGACCGACAAGGACCTGGGCGGCGGCAACATGGTGCTGCACGCCCATACCCCCACGCTGGATGAAATGACGCGCATTTTCCCCAACACCACCATCCAGGCGCACGGCACCGCCGTGGGCCTGCCCTCCGATGACGACATGGGCAACAGCGAAGTGGGCCACAACGCGCTGGGCTGCGGCCAGATCTATGCCCAGGGCGCCAAGCTGGTCAACGAATCCATCGAGAGCGGCAAGCTGTTTGAATCCGATACCTGGAAGGAGCTCACCGCCAACTGCGTCGGCAAAAATTCCACCCTGCATTTTATCGGCCTGCTGAGCGACGGCAACGTGCACAGCAACATCAGCCACCTGAAGGCGCTGATCAGGAACGCCAAGGCCCAGGGCGTGAAGGAAGTGCGCGTGCATGCCCTGCTGGACGGCCGCGACGTACCCGCCACCTCAGCCCTGCAGTATGTGGACGATATCGAAGCCTTCATGGCCTCCCTGAACGGCGCCGATTTCCATGCCTGCATCGCCAGCGGCGGCGGCCGCATGAAAGTAACCATGGACCGCTACCAGGCCAACTGGCCCATGGTGGAGCTGGGCTGGAAGACCCATGTAAAGGGCGAAGGCCGCATGTTTTCTTCCGCCCGGGAAGCGGTGGAGACCTACCGCCAGGAAACCGGCGCCATTGACCAGGACCTGCCCGCCTTTGTCATCGCCCGGGACGGCAAGCCCGTGGGCCCCATCGTGGACGGCGACAGCGTGGTGCTGTTCAACTTCCGCGGCGACCGCGCCCTGGAGCTGAGCATGGCCTTCGACGACCAGCAGTTTGACCACTTTGACCGCGGCCCCAAGCCCGACGTGCTCTACGCCGGCATGCTGCAGTACGACGGCGACCTGAAGCTGCCCAAACGCTTTCTGGTCAATCCCCCGGCCATCCACAATACCCTGAGCGAAGTGCTGGTGGCGGCGGGCATTCCCCAGTATGCCATTTCTGAAACCCAGAAATACGGCCATGTGACCTACTTCTGGAATGGCAACCGCTCCGAAAAGTTCAGCGAAGCGCTGGAAACCTTCGAGGAGGTGCCCTCCGATGTGCGCAGCTTTGACGAGGCGCCCTGGATGAAGGCCGCCGAGATCACCGACAAGATGATCGAGGCCATCGAAAGCGGCAAGTACGGCTTCATCCGCTGCAATTACCCCAACGGCGACATGGTGGGCCACACCGGCAACATGGACGCCACCCGCATCGGCGTGGAGAGCGTGGATCTGGAGCTGCGCCGGGTATGGGAAGCCTGCAAGGCCAACAACTGCCTGCTGATGGTCACCGCCGACCACGGCAACAGCAATGAAATGCTGCAAAAGGCCAAGGATGGCTCCTTGCAGCCCAAGACCGCCCACAGCCTGAACCCCGTGCCCTTCATCGTCTGCGATGAAACGCTGGCCCTCAAGGACGACAAGTTCGGCCTGGCCAACGTGGCCCCCACCGTGCTGCAGGCCATGGGCCTGAAAGCCCCTGACTGCTGGCTGGAAGGCATGCTGAAATAAGGACGGCGGGGCTCCGTCCCCCCCGGATATAATGCAGAAATTGGCAGGGGAACGATAAGGGCCTGCGCGGCCCTTTCTGGTTCTCTTTCGGGCTCCGAAAGAGAACGCCCCCGTTCGTATCCCTTCCCTGTCAAATTTGTGTTTTCACATGTATTGTTTTCATCAGGTTTTCGTATAAAGCGGCATTAAACGGCCAGGCGTTCGCCGGGAGCCAGCGTACAGGCGTGGATCCCCCGGGCAGCCAGCGATCCGATCAGCGCCTGGCAGCGGGATTGATCGGCATGGAACAGCACGGCGGTTTTTGCCCCCAGCCCGGCAAGGGCGGCGCAGGCATCCTGATCATCAAAATGCACCTTGATGGTCAGATGATCGGCATAAATGGCGCCCTCCGGCCAGGAGGCGACCTC
>JAFUGB010000129.1 GCA_017469605.1 Clostridia bacterium | reverse complement strand
GCTCATTCTTTTTCTCTCCTTTTCATTTTCAATATCGGCCGGCAGCCGCCCGGATGGCGCCGTTCACGTCGGCATGGCCGCCCGCGGCATGGCCCCGGCCGGTGCCGCTGAATCCGGCCCGCGGGCCACCGCCCTCCCCGGCAAACAGGTACGGGCTCCTTCGCCGGAGCGCCGCGATCTGCTCCTCCGGGGCTTCTTCGCCGTCCAGCAGCTTTTCCACCAGGTCCACGTCCCGGGCCCCGGCCCGCATCAGCGCCTCCCGAAGTGTTCCGCTGCGCAGGCTTTTTTCCAGCCGCTGGGTCAGTTCGGCTACCTGGGCGCGCAGTTCTTCGCTGTCGCCGGCCTTTTCAGCCATTTGATCCAGCGCGCTTTGCAGCTCGCGGCGCCTTGCGATCTCCTCGTCCAGCCGGGCCTTGGGCAGCCAGGTGCCGTCATGGGTGGCAATCACCTGCATGCCGTCAATACCGCTCAGTTTTTCCTCCGCCTGGGCATAGAGCGTGTCGCCCAGGTACTCCCGCAGCATGGTAATATTCATTCATTCCTCCTGCATCCGCATTTGTAGGCCGGTGCGTCCGGCGTCCTGCAAGTCCGGCTTCAGCCGCCGGCGGGCAATATAAAAAGCGGTTTATGGCCGCTCTTTACCGCTGTTTTGTTGAAAGATCCTTTGCGCTTCCTCCTGGACCTGCCTTTCGGTCCAATCGCTGTGCAGCATGCGCACCAGCGTTTCGGTGCTGGCCGCCTGGGCCGAACGCAGCAGGCTCACAGCGCCGGCGGTCTCCGCCAGATCGTTCATTGCGGGATCGCGCATTTCCACCCGCACGCTGTCGTCCGCGTGCAGGTTGTCGTTCCCGTACAGCGCCTTGTCCAGGTGCATCACCGCCGTCAGGAACGCCTCCAGCGGCGCCTTCCAGTAGCTCTGCTTTTTGGCGTTGGTGGACAGGCTTTTGCGTTCCATGATCCTTCGCGCCGTGCCGCTCTGGGCGCTGCCCTGGATGTCCAGCCCAAAGGTCTGGGGGCTGTAGCCCGCCATGCTTACGATGGCCCGCAGCGTGGTCTCATAGGTCTGGGCGTGCTCCGCCGCCCGGATGCCAAACTGGCTGGGGGTGATCTTCATCTCCACCCCGTCGCCGCCGATGTCCAGCGCCACCAGCGTTTCCACATCCTCGTCAAAGTCGTAGGTGTAGCTGCCCTCCCGGAACAGGTCGGAGGGATTGCGCCGCAGGAATTCGGCGGGCACGATCAGCCTGCTCTTGGCCAGCCGGATATCCCGCAGCCAGCTGGTATAAATCTCGTCCAGGCTGTCCATCAAATCCCGCAGCCCCTCAAAATCGCTGCGCCCTTTGTCGTCGGTTTCCCAGATCCGGCTGGGCTTCAGGTTGGCAATATGCGCCGCCAGCAGCAGTCCCTCCGGCGTCGCGGTCTCCTCCTCCAGCGCCAGCTCCTCCAGCATTTCGGGCTTCTCGGTGCCCAGCGCCGTGCTGTCGCCGCAGTAAACCGCCGTCAAAATGCGTCCGGGCTCATACCGCTCGTATACCCGCCATACCCTGCCGTTTTTGCGTTCGGCCTTCAGCACGGTAAAAAAATGAATGCGCGTCAATCTGTTCATCCGGTATTCGGGCAGGGCATCCGGTCCGCGCACCACGTCGATCACCGGCATATCGGCGTTGTCCCGGTCATAGCGGCATTTCAGGAATACATCCCCTGCCGCCGCACCGCCCTCGGCCGCTTCCAGCAGCTTTCGGTTCAAGCCGTTCCCGGCAATGATGGCTTCCAGCCTGCCCTGGCTGCCTTCCTCGGTATTGCCCAGGGATTCGTCATAGATCGCGTACCGCGGTTCCTCGCCAAACAGCATATTGGCCGCCGTCCCGGCAATATCGGCCGCCGCGGGCACATGCAGCTTTACCTTGCCGCCCCGCTTCCAAAAGGAGCCTCGCGCCGCCGTCCGGGAAAGATGGCCATGGTCCCCGCTAAACGCCGCCATGTACTGATCGTAGTACGCCCGCCGCCTGGCCAGCAGCTCCTCCCAGGCTTCCTCCGGCGTATAAAATTCCATCATGCCCATTTCCTCCTTTACTGTAAAAACCGTTTAAAGGGGTAAAACCCGTATTCGGCGCTGTCCAGGCAGTCCACCGGGTAGCTGCCGTCGTCCAGCCGCTCCCATTCGCCCTTCTCATAAGCCGCCTGGCTCCATACGGCGTCCTGGTATGCCCTGATCCATTGCTTCATATGCCCGGCGATCCTGAACCGTCCCGCGCTCAGCAGGGCGGCGTTCAGGCTGATCCGCTCGTTGATTCCATCTCCCTTGTCAAACCCCTTCACTGAAAACTGCCGGATTCCCCGGCGCATCAGCTCATCCCGCAGCCCGGCGCGAAACAGCTTGGCGGCGCTGTCCACGTAAATATCCACGTTCATGGGGTATACCCCGGCCCATCGGCCGATCCAATCGGCAATCAGGCGCACATATTTATCCTCGCTCATCTTGTCGTTGATGCCCTGCCTGTGATACAGCCCGTCAATCAAATGCGCTTCACGAAAGCCCCGGGTAAACGCGCACAGCGTGGCCGCCGTAGCGTCGGTACCGCCCACATCCACGCCAATGGACAGCGCGCAGTATTCCGCCCTTTCCCGCTCCGCCGGCGAAAGCAGGCAGCTTTCCGAAAACCCGGCGTAGATCCGCCCGCTGGCCGCCGCCCGCCGGCCCAGGATATCGGCCTTATACCATACCGACTGCCTGTCGTAGGTCTTGAGCACCGCCCGCAGCTGGTCGTCGCTGATGCTCATGTTGTCCGCAATGGTAAAATGTCCATAGTGAAAGCCGGGATTTTTCCCCTCCTTTTGGGTTTGCTCCTGCCGGTCCAGGAATTCGGCGTAAAACCAATGCCTGGGCGGCTTTGGATTCAGGTCCATAAACAGCTTGCGGTCACGGCTCGCCAGCGTCCTGTCCAGCACCTCCTGCACAAAGCTCCTGTGGCATTCGTTCACTTCGGTGATGTATGCGCTTCCGTAGCTGTTGCCCTTGATCAGCGCCGCGTCGCAGCTCCTGCCGCCGCCGGCAAAAATCACGATCTTTTCCCCGCTTGCCGTACGGATGTACAGCGCCTCTTTGCTCATGTATCTGCCCATGCGGCAGCGGCCGTCAAACAGGTACTGCAAGCCAAATCCGTTGCTGTCCAGGATGTTCATCTTGGCGCTGCCCAGGCTGACCCCCGCCGCCAGGTGAATGGTATCGGGATGGTTTTCCAGGCAGCCTGCCCAGGCCAGGAGATTCATAATATTCTTGCCCGCGCGCTTGCCGCCTTCAGCCACGTTCAGCCAGCACGCGGCGCATTCCCGGATATAGCGCGCCTGTTTTTCATTCAGCGGCGCGTATGGTATCCGCATCGCCATCCTCCATATCCTCAATGCGCCTCGTCTCCGCCGTCCGCTCCAGCACATCGGCATAGGCTTCCAATACCGGCGTGATTTCCTCCTGCACCTCGCCCAGCACCCGCTCCCCATCTCCCCACTTTTCGGGCATCCGGCTCTTGAGCCAAAACATTTGCGCCGTTATTTTGGGCTCCACATACTTTTCTTCCTCCACCGTTACCATCCGCTCCACCACCTGCTTGCCCTCGCCGGGGCGATTGGTCTCCTCCTTGACCTTCACAGGCTTTTTAAGCCGCACCTTGTAGCCGATGGCCGCCTTGTACAGCGCGTTCTGCACCTTCTGGTTTTTCTTTTCATATTCCGCTTCCTCTGCGTTGACGGCCATGGCTTCCCTCCTTTATGCGAGAAAGACACCCTGCATCGGGTGCCTTTCTGTGATGTATACACTATAGCATATTGTTTTTCCCGCCGGAAGGGACGCGGGGGGTGATTTTGGGGTGAATATCAGGCGCCCGCCGCCGCGCAGATCTTGGATATCGCCCGCTTGTTCACGCATTTCACCCCATCCAGGCTGGTCAGCGCGGTGGATGGGAACTGGCGGGCAAACGCCTCCAGCACATCGGCATAGCTTTCCCCGCCGATCACATGCCTGTCCAGCACCAGCAGCTCCCGCTCATTCAGCACGCCGCGCCAGGCTTCCACGCACCTGCACACCGTCTCGCATTCCTGCATTTCGTCCCGCATGCGCCGCAGATCTCCGGCCATCTCCAAAATATACCGCGGCTGGTAGCCCGAGGCGAATTTCACCGCCAGCCGTGCCGTTGGATCGCCGGTGCCGCCGCCCGGGACGCACGCCAGATCATGCCCGGGCAGCACGGCCTCCTCGGTCATCCGCTCCCTGGCCTCAGCCAGCTGCCGTTCGGCCAGTACTATTTCCGCGGCCAGGCTCACCCGCCGGGCCCTGCATTGCCGGTAGCTTTCCAGCATCCGCTTCACCTGTTCTCTCTGCATGTTTCCTCCTCCCATGCGTCCTCCCGCGTCAGGCACCTGTCGCAGCCCACCGTGTCCAGTCCCTTGTATTTGTATATCCATTCACATGCCGCGCCGCATACCGGACAGGTGGGTTCCTCCTCCTGCCGCAGCGTTCCAAAGCGCTCCATCCGCCGGATCTCCGGCCTGTCCATGTCTTTCATC
>JAFUGB010000128.1 GCA_017469605.1 Clostridia bacterium | reverse complement strand
CCGCCCTGGAAGGCCATATCATCAATTGCGATGAGGACGTGTTCGATACCATTTCCGGTGCGGTCACCATTGCGCTGCCCGCTGCGGGCGAATGCCTGCGCGGGGTGCAGGCAGGAAGCGTGGTGCTTTGCGGACAGCAGGAGGATGTGGTGGAAAAGGCCCTGGCGTTGAAAGCGGGCTGCATCATCCTGTGCCAAAGCAGCCTGGCGGAAAAATACCGGGGGCTGTCCTCTGGAACCTGCCTGATCTCCACGCCCTTTGACGTATGGCGCGCCGCCCGCATGCTGTACCAGGCCACGCCTGTCAGCCGGATCGCCAAATCGGAAGAGCTTGTGTGCTTCCATTTGGATGATTTTCTGGACGATGTGCGCGATACGGTGCTGCAAAGCCGCTACCGCTCCTATCCGGTGCTGGACCAGGAAAACAAGGTCGTTGGAACATTGAGCCGGTATCATTTGTTACGCCCCAAGCGCAAGCGGGTGGTACTGGTGGATCACAACGAAGTGGGACAGGCCGTTTCCGGGCTGGAACAGGCCGAATTGGTAGGCATCATCGACCATCACCGTCTGGGCGACGTGCAGACGGGATACCCGGTATTCATGCGCAATGAGCCGGTAGGCTCTACCACCACGATCATTGCCACTATGTTCCAGGAGCACGGCCTGATGCCCGGCGAAAAGCTGGCAGGACTCATGGCTGCGGCCATCGTCAGCGATACGGTGATGTTCAAATCACCCACCACCACGCCCCGCGACCGCAGGATCACCGAACGCCTGGCGCGCATTGCCGGACTGGATTTGGAAGCACTGGGGAAAGAGGTATTCTCCGCCAGCTCCGCCGATAAACCGGCGCAAACGCTGCTGATGACCGATTTTAAGGAATTCCACCTGGCCGACCACCGCCTGGGCATCAGCCAGATCACCACCATGGACGCGGCCCAGCTGCTGACCAGGAGCGAAGAATTTTTGCGGGAGATGGAAAAATTACAGGAAGAGAAACGCTACGATATGACGCTGCTGATGATCACCGATGTGCTGCGGGAAGGAACGGAGTTGATCTTCCGCGGCGATGGGGAAATCATCCGGCAGACTTTCGGCGTGCAGGATATTGCGGATCATCATGTGTTCCTCAAGGGGGTGGTATCCAGGAAAAAGCAGATGGTGCCTGCCCTGGCGCTACTGTGGGGCTGATTTGGCTGCAAACCGATCATCCCCCGATCCTACGCTGCTCTGAACAGAAGCGACAGTTTATTTTTACGATAAAGAAAAGTCAACGAAGAAAACGGAGACTTTCGCTACTGTGTTATACCGAAACCTAAATTATCCCTAATGAATTCAGACGAGTTCGATTTCATCTGCGTTTTGTTGGAAATCATTCGGGATAATATCCCGATAATCCTGCATGTAAAAATCAATCTGCTTTCATTATTTATTTTTAAACACAAAAGTGCTCCCCGAATGCAACAAAAGCCGCTGGTATGGCTGCGTGATCATACCAGCGGCTGCTTTGTTTACAGGGTATTGATGACTTCTTCTATGACGATCTCTTCAGCTCGACTACGAATGTTGTTCATTCTGCCCACCCATACCATGGGCTGATCTGCTTTGAGCTGCTCAATGATGCCTTCTTGTCCGACCATCTGCGTAATCAGGCTCTCAAGCATTTCCATTGCTCTTTCGTTTGCATCAGCCAGATGCCTGCCCATAGTTCCGTTCAAAATGAGTTGTTGATAAAGGCTCGGATGCTGCTCTTTCAGGTATTCCCCATGCATCCGCCCCCATTTTCCGATGGGGCGTTGGTCGCTATCATCAATCGCCAGGTTTGGATAGTACATCCCGTCTTTACCCAGGGTATAGGTTCCGCCAAGTTCTTCAAACAAAGATTTCATTGTGTTTCCCT
>JAFUGB010000127.1 GCA_017469605.1 Clostridia bacterium | reverse complement strand
GGCGCGCGTGGCTGTGACCGATCCGGTATATCCGGTCTATGTGGATACCAACGCCATGGCCGGCCGCGCAGGGGAATACCGCAATGGCCTCTGGTCGCATATCGAGTATCTTCCCTGCGTGCGGGAGAACGGCTTTACGCCGCCCCTGCCGCGGGGCTATGTGGATGCCATTTACCTGTGCTTTCCCAATACCCCCACCGGCGCGGCGCTGCCGCTTCGGGAATTGCAGCGCTATGTGGACTGGGCCCGGCAGAATGGCGCGCTGATCTTTTTTGACGCCGCCTACAGCGCTTTTATCAGCTCGCCTGAGGTGCCGCGCAGCATTTATGAATGCGCGGGCGCCCGGGAATGCGCCATTGAGTGCGGCTCCTTTTCCAAGCTGGCGGGCTTTACGGGAATGCGCTGCGGCTATACCGTGGTGCCCCGCGCGCTGTATGGCGGAACGCTGCAAAAAATGTGGAAGCGGCGGCTGGCGGCCAAGAGCAACGGCGTTTCCTATCCGGTGCAGCGGGCAGCCGAGGCAGTGTTCACACCCGAAGGCAGCCGTGCCTGGCGGGACAATATCGATTATTATATGAATAACGCCCGCGTCATCCGCAACACCATGCGCAGCGTGGGCCTGACGCCTTACGGCGGCGTGGACGCGCCTTACGTGTGGCTGGAAACGCCCCAGGGCATGTCTGGATGGGATTTCTTCGATTTCCTGCTGGAGCATGCCCAGGTGGCAGGCACGCCCGGCGAGGGCTTCGGCCCCAGCGGCAGCGGGTATTTCCGTCTGACGGCCTTCAATACGGAGGAAAATACCCAGGAAGCGCTGCGCAGGATCCGCAAAGCGATGGAATAAAGAATGCGGCCGGTGAAATGCAATTTTACCGGTTGCCTTTTTAATTATAAAATAGACAACCGCGATGATTTATGATATGATACTTGTGCATAAAACGACACGAAGGAGTGCTTTCTGGCCTTGAATAAAATTTTTGCCCATGGATATCGGGCGGTCAAAAACTGTATTCGGTATTTCCCTTTGCTCCAGAATCTGATCAGCCGCAATTTGAAAAAAAAGTACCGCCGCAGCGTGCTGGGATATATCTGGTGCGTGCTCAATCCGCTGATGGTCATGCTGATCATGAACTTTGTGTTTTCATCTATGTTCAGGAGCAGCATTGATAATTATCCGGTATATCTGTTTGCGGGACGCATGATGTTTTTCTTTATTACCGGCTCCACCCAGAGCATGGCCGGCTCAATCATTTCTAACGGCTCGCTGATGCGAAAAACCCGCGTTCCCTATCATATTTTCACGCTTGCCAATTTCTGCTCGCAAATCGTGGATTTCGGTTTTTCCCTTATTGCCTTCGCAATCGTTTTGCTGATCACAAAAACGCCGATCACCGTTCACGTGCTCGCGTTTCCCGCGGTGGTTTTGGAAATGTTCCTGTTCTGTTACGGATTGGGCATGTTTCTGGCGCAGACCAATACTTTTATCAGGGATGTGAGCTATATTTACGGCTTGGTCACTACGGCTTGGATGTATCTTACGCCTATATTCTATTCAGTGGAGATCATGCCTGCCAACGCCCATTATATCATCACGCATTTTAACCCTGCGTATGCCTATTTACAGATGTCCCGCCTGGTTTTCCTGTACCATCAATGGCCTACGCGAAATCTGCTGGTTTCGGGCTTTCTCTGGGGGGCGCTGATGACGGTTGTCGGTGTGTTTACCTATATCCGCAGCAAGGATAAGCTGATTCTATATGTATAAGTGAGAAAAGCATGAGCAGAGAAATCATTCGCGTTGAGGACGCGTCCGTCCGGTTTAATCTGGCGATGCAGAAAAATGTAGGGATTAAGGAATATGTCTCCAAGGCGCTGCATCGTGAGCTGTTTTTTCAGGAGTTCTTCGCGCTGCGCCATATTGACCTTTCAGTCATGGCCGGAGAAAGCTGGGGCTTTGTGGGCCGGAACGGATCGGGAAAGTCTACGCTTCTGAAGCTGATCACCGGCATTTTGAAGCCCTATGAAGGCAGCGTAACGGTGAACGGTCATGTATCTCCTTTGCTGGAGCTGGGAGCGGGCTTCGATCCGGAGCTGACCGGACGTGAAAACATCATGATGAACGGCCTGATTCTGGGCATGACCAAAGCGCAGATCCAAGAGCATTTTGACGATATCGTAGCGTTTGCCGAGCTTGAAAAGTTCCTGGACGTTCCCATCAAGAATTATTCATCGGGCATGAAATCCCGCCTGGGCTTCTCCATCGCCACCTGTATGAAGCCGGAAATCCTCATTGCCGATGAGGTGCTGTCCACCGGCGATCGGATATTCCAGCAAAAATGCGAAAAGCGCATGCAGGAACTGCTGGCTGATGGGACGACGCTGCTGTTTGTGTCCCATTCCGCGGCGTCTGTAAGAAAGCTGTGTAAAAAGGTAATGTGGCTGGACAGCGGCAGTATTAAGATGTGCGGCAATACTGATGAAGTAATGCGGCAGTATGAAAACAAGTAGAGCAAATCACTGGTTGTACAGGCTGAGCAAATGTTTGGAGGAATTAAGATGCCCAAGCAAAGCATTTTAATATTGGTTGCGAATCATAATGGCGCAACTGTGCCCGAACATCCCTATATCCGTTCAATACAGGTAGGCTCAGCCAATTCCGTTTCACGATTCACAAATATGCTGCACGATGATACCGGCGAAAACATATCAGAGCGTAACGCGTCGTATTGTGAGCTTACTGCAGTATATTGGGCGTGGAAAAATGCTCAGGCAGATTATATTGGCCTTTTTCACTATCGCAGGGTTTTAAGCTTGAATCCCCATGTTAAAAGACAGAGGGATGGGTTTTCACATATGGAGGTTCTTGATTCAAAAGCCATCGAGGCCCTTTCCTTAACCCCGGAGATGATGGAGGCTTCTGTTAAAAGAAAAGATATTCTTTTGATGAAGCCGATTAATGTGTATGAGATGACAGCGGGTACATGCTTGACCGTAGGACAGCAGTTTGAATTGGTGCCGGGGCATCACATGAAGGATCTTACCAAAGCTATTGGTATTTTAAAAACGCTTTATCCTTCCTATACACGGGACGTCTTAAAGTATTTGAATGGGGAAAATGGCTGGTATTGCAATATGTTTATCATGAAGCGGGAGACCTTCAACGCTTATTGTGAATGGCTATTTCCTATTTTGGATCAGCTTTACGCTTATCAGATAAGTGATTATTCTCATAGACCTGGCACATATGAAGGCAGGATGATAGGTTTTATTGCGGAACGTTTACAGGGAATCTATATAACGCATCTTATCAGAACACAAAAAAAGATCAAGATTGGCTATTTGCCGCCCGTCTTTTTTGAGGGAAACAAGAAAGCGAACACAGCAGACGGTTGTCGTCCTCTGCCTTTCTATAAATGGGAATTACGCCGCATTCGCATGCGAATGAAAAAGCGTTCCGAAAGAATACGTATTGAAGGAGAGAAGAAAAAATGAAGTATGATTTTTTGATTGTCGGCGCGGGATTATATGGCGCTGTATGTGCCAATGCGCTGCATGCCCGCGGAAAAAGCGTATTGGTAATTGACAGGCGAAATCATATTGCCGGCAATATCTATACTGAACAGGTGCACGGCATCAACGTGCATAAGTATGGCGCGCATATTTTCCATACCAGCGATAAGGAAATATGGGATTATGTGAATCGGTTTGCTGAGTTCAACAATTATATCAACAGTCCGGTGGCGATCTATAAGGATGAGCTTTATAATCTCCCGTTTAATATGAACACTTTTTCCAAATTATGGGGCATACGAACGCCGGCTGAAGCCCAGCGGAAGATTGCTGAGCAGATTGCCGATCTTCATATCATGGAGCCCCAAAACCTGGAGGAGCAGGCACTGTCGCTTGTCGGCAAGGATGTTTATGAAAAATTGGTCAAAGGGTATACGGAAAAGCAATGGGGGAGAGCTTGCACGGAACTGCCGGCTTTTATCATTCGTCGTCTTCCCTGCAGGTTTATTTATGATAACAATTATTTTAATGATCGTTATCAGGGTATCCCCATGGGCGGCTATACCAGAATGGTTGAAAAGATGCTGGAAGGCGTTGAAGTTCGTTTGAACACAGATTATTTTGATCTGAGCAAAAGGGAACCGGACATTGCGAAGAGAACCATTTTTACAGGATGCATTGATCAGTTTTTCCAGTACAGGCTTGGTGCGCTGCAATACCGCAGCGTCAGATTTGAAACAGAAGAGTTGGACTGCGAAAACTATCAAGGCAATGCTGTTGTAAACTACACAGACCGGCAGGTTCCCTGGACACGTATCATTGAGCACAAGCATTTTGAGTTTGGAAAACAGCCAACAACCATTATCAGCAGGGAATACAGCGCCGAATGGAAACCTGGTATGGAACCATATTATCCAATCAACAATGTAGAAAATGCCGCGCTGTATGAAGAATATAAAAAATTGGCTGACCAGCAGGAAAACGTTTTATTTGGAGGACGCTTGGGAAAATACAAGTACTTTGATATGGATAAGGTAATCAGGGCGGCGCTGGATGATATGAAGGTGTTTTTGTATTAATGTAACGATTATGGAATAAAGATAGGTTTCGAGATACAACAAAGCAACTAAACTATAATAGCGAATGATTTCATATAAATAATAGGTGGGGAAGGAATATGCCGAAAATTTCAGCTGTAATTCCAGTTTACAATGTTGAAGCCTTTTTGCCATTGTGCATTGAAAGTGCATTGCATCAGACGCTTGAGGATATAGAGATTATTTGTGTTGATGATGGATCAACGGATAATTGCCCGCATATGCTGGATGAATATGCTTCAAAAGATAAGAGAGTAAAAGTAATTCATCAGCCTAATGGCGGTTATGGAAAGGCCATGAATGCTGGCCTGCGCGTGGCAACTGGGGAATATTTTGCGGTTCTTGAATCGGATGATTTTATACTGCCAGATGCCTATGAGGTGCTTTATAATGCTGCAAAACGATATGACGCAGATGTTATTCGTGCAGATTATTTTGATTTTACAACATATAATAGAAGACCCAATTTAAAGCTTAAACAGATTACACAGGATTATACTATGTATAATCGTTTGATTTGTCCGAATCGTGAGCAAAAAGTATATAGTTATGTAATGCATAATTGGACTGGAATCCACCGTATATCTTTTTTGCGTGAAAAAAACATATGGTATAATGAAACACCTGGCGCGTCATATCAGGATAATGGTTTTTACTTTCAAGTTTTTACACAAACGGAAAGATTGGTTTACATACCGAGAGGATGTTATTGCTATAGAATCGATAATCCTACATCTTCTATCCATAATCCTAATAAAGTTTATACTATGACAGAAGAGTATGAATTTATTCACAGGTTCATTAGCAAGCATCCTGAATTCGAAAAGGAAATTGAACCAGCATTTTATGCAAGACTGTTTAGAGCATATCATCAAACATATATGCGGATTGGGGAGGAATTCCGCGCTGAATTTGCCCAATTCTTCCGTAATACGTTTGTTGAAATTCGGGACAAACATTTAATTAATACAACATTAATGACAAAAGGCGAAAGAGAATTATTGATAGTTTTGCTGGATTCAACAGAATTATACCAATTTATGGCTACTAATCACCCCCATAAAAGATTGAGTAAAGCTACGCTAACAGAATTAAAAATAATAGATCATAGAACAGGCTGGCGTGGAGTGGTCAGAAGGTTTATACCACATAAGGGGAAAAAACAGAGACATTGGCTATTGAGCAGATCAACTTATCAGACTGCATGGAATACGTTGAAGAAAGATGGTATAAATGCGTTGATGCGAAAAATAAGCCGTAGGATTGGGGGACGAAAAAATGCAGATTGAATTAGAATTGCCAGTCGGTTTTCTTGAGCCAGAATTCAGAGATGGGTTTTATGTTGATGAAAAAAGAAAAAAAATCTGGGCAGTTGAATTGGACTTGCTGAAAAAGTTTTCTGACGTTTGCGAAAAGAATAACCTCTCTTATTATCTTGATGGTGGAACGCTACTTGGAGCAATTCGACATCAAGGGTTTATCCCTTGGGATGACGACGTAGACGTCATTATGCCCCGGAAGGACTATGACAAGCTTTGGGAAATCGCGGAGAAGGAGTTTTCATATCCCTACTTTTTCCAAACTTCTATGTCTGAAGAAGGTTTTTTCCGTACGCATGCACAGCTTCGCAACAGCAGTACAACAGGAGTCGTTTTGATCGACGCGGAAAAGCCGCAGATCAACAAAGGAATCTGGCTGGACGTTTTTGTTCTGGATGGCGTTGCGGATGGATGGATCGCAAGAAAGCTGCAGAGAAGAAAAATACAGCGTGTTAAAACCCGCCTGAAATATGCATATGACACGAAAGAGGAAGAGCTCAGCGGTATTCAAAAAATAAAGTATCAGAAGGCGCAGAAATATTTTAAGAATCATTCTTTTAAGGAGTTATTTAATTATTTTAATCATAAGGTTCTGGGAGCATACTCATCCAAAAAAACAAAATGGGTAGGCGACATTACGTTAAAATGGCGTCCAAACTGTCAATGGCCCAGCGTTTATTATGATGGATATTTTTACCTGGACTTTGAGTGCTTAAAGCTCCGCGCCCCATTGTTCGCGTGTGAAGTGATGACCAGACAATATGGCAATTTCATGAAAATGCCCGCGGATGTTTCTAACATCAGAAACACGCATGGAAATGCGATATTCGATCCGGATACGCCTTATCGGGAATTTGATATTGATGCCTATTTTGAAATGTTGAGAGAAGAACAATCCTTGATTGAGGAAGAGCAAGTATGACGACTGCCATCATTATTGCCGGCGGGTCCGGTCAGCGCATGGGACAAGATATTCCCAAACAGTTTATCCATATCAATAATAAGCCGATTCTGATCTATACGCTGGAAAGCTTCCAGAATCATCCGGAGGTTGATGCCATCGGTGTTGTCTGTATCGATGGCTGGCATGGCATGCTGTCTGCCTATGCCAAGCAATTTAACATTTCCAAGTTGCGCTGGATCATTTCCGGCGGGAAAACCGTGCAGGAGTCCATCTGGAACGGCGTTCAGCGGGCAGGGGAAGACTGCGCTTCGGATGACGCTATCATTATCCATGATGGCATTCGGCCGCTGGTGGATGACAGCGTCCTGTCAGATATCCTGAGAATATGCAAGGAGCATGGTAACGCAGTGACTTCCATGCCCTATAACGAGCAGATTTTTCGTGTGGATGAGGAGCAGCCCGATACGACCATGCAATACATTCCCCGGGAAACGCTGCGCCGCGTGGCCACTCCGCAGGCTTATCGATTTGATTTGCTGTACAGCGCGTATGACCGTGCTTTCAAGGAGGGGATCGGCATCTACGGCTCTTCCTACACCAATACCATGATGAGCGATTTAGGCATTCGCCTGTATTTTGCCAAGGGCTCCGACCGAAACATCAAGTTGACCACCAAGGAGGATTTGGAGCTGTTTGAAGCCTGCCTGAATCTGAAACGCTATACTTGGCTTAAATAATTACGGAGCGAAATTAAAAGATGCATTTATTTGATCATCCCCTCTACCGGGAAGACCTGCAGCGCGTATTGCGGATACCGCAAATGGAGCGGCTTTGTGGCAAGCGTGTGGTGATTACCGGCGCGTCGGGCAGCATTGGCAGCGTGCTGGCTGATGCGTTGCTGTCCATGGACAGCCCGGCTTATGTGTACGCTATTGGCCGCAGCGAAAGCAAGATGCGCGGTCGCTTTCCCCGATGGACCCAGTCGCCGTATTTTCATTTCATACATGGTGATTTGAACGCTGATCTGCCTTGGAATACTCTGCCGCAGTATGCCGATTACTTGGTGCATGCCGCCAGTAACACCCATCCCGTGGCCTACGCCACCGATCCTATCGGTACCATCGCTACCAACATTACCGCTACACAGAAGCTACTGGAATACGCTGCCAGGTCAGGGGCGCGCTTCGTGTTTTGCTCCTCAGTGGAAATTTACGGCGAAAATCGCGGCGATACCGAGCGCTTTCGGGAGGATTACTGCGGGTATATCGATTGTAATACGCTGCGGGCGGGATATCCGGAGAGTAAACGAGCTGGAGAAGCACTATGCCAAGCTTATATTCGTCAAAAAAACGTGGATGCGGTGATCCTTCGTTTGGCGCGCACATATGGCCCTTCCCTGTTGCCCAATGATACAAAAGCATTATCGCAGTTCATCCGCAACAGTGTAGCAGGACAAGATATCGTGCTCAAATCGGCGGGCACGCAGCAATATTCATATACCTATGTGGCGGACGCCGTGGCGGGTATAGTTACTTGCATGCTGGCTGGTCGGTGCGGCGAGGCTTATAACATTGCCGATTCACGTTCTGACGTGACCCTGCGGCAGTTGGCGGAAAGCCTGGCCCGGATTGCGGGGACGAAGGTGGTGTTCGAATTACCGGACACTGTGGAGCAGGCAGGTTATTCCAAGGCAACCAAGGCAATGCTGGATGCGGAAAAAGTGAAACAGTTGGGATGGCAGGCAGTTTATTCCATAGATGAAGGCTTGAGCAGAACTGTGCGGATGCTGGGGGATCTGGGTTAAAGCAAGCATTCAAAAATGAATTGAATACATAGGTTCTTTGGAAAGGACCTATCAGAATAGCAAAGTTGGACATCGGATCATCACGCATTGTAAATAGATTGCAGAATTGATGGGAAGCTTGATCGGAGGAACAGATGATGGAGGCCGTGACAAATAGTTGACCGTTCCGTACAGTCGAGGAAATCGTTTGTTCTTTTTTGTAAAAGCTTTCTTTGCTGAACGGGATTCCTGATCGTGATTCGGACAACACTGTCTCGTATTCTTCCTGGGCTCTTTTTGCAATATATGATCTTCTTTGAAATGGGCAGCTGCTTCGCCGCCGTTTCTCGAAGCCATTGCAAACGAACGGCGCTTTTAGTAGCATTGGGCATGTTTGTTCCGATTTTACAAAACTATTTGTATGTATCTGCTGATGTGTCTTCATCTCCCTTGATACTGTTGTTGCACTTTTCCCAATCCTTTTGCCTATGGCTTTGAATGTCATTCCTTTGTACAGACATTCCTCGATCTCAACGCTTTCGTTCAATGTCATGTGCTTGTTCTTCTGCTCATTTCGCATTTTGCCTGAGTCTCCTTTCTCAGACTTAATGCTACCTGTTTTTCCTTCTTAAAGTAAATGCAACACGAAATGCTACTCTTGCATTTTCTTTGAGAATTTACTGCATATAGAAATTTTGATCATTTTATTTTAAAACCCTTCCTTTTATCCCGTATCTGTGTTAAAATAACAGCCGGTACCTATAATCTTTCGCTTAAACTACGGGGGAAAGCATGAAACGCACTGACAAACTGCTGGCGGCGATGCCGGAAAATACGGCGGCGCTGCTGCATAATCCATCCAATATTTTCTACCTGAGCGGATATACTGGGGAAGGGCTCCTGCTGGTGGGGCCGGAAATGCGTGCCGTGATCACCGATTTCCGCTATGTGGAAGCGGCGCAGAAGCAGTGCCCCGGCTTTGCGGTGCACGCTATCCGCGCCGGCGTCAGCCATGTGCAACTGGCCCATGAGCTGCTCCAAAATGCCGGAATTGGCAGGCTGGCCATCGAGGACAACGTGATCACCGTCCGCGGCATGCGCGAAATCGAAAAGGCCATGCCCGGCATTGAGTTTATCCCGCTGGACTTTAAGCCCGAAAAGCTGCGCGAGGTCAAGGATGATGACGAGCTCAGCCGCATTGAGCGCGCCTGCGATATCACCTGCCAGGCCTTTGAGTACATTTGCGGCTTTATCGCGCCGGGCCGTACCGAACGCGAGGTGCAGCTTGCCCTGGATTATAAAATGCTGCAATTAGGCGCGGAGGGATTGGCCTTTGATACCATCGTGGCTTCGGGGGAAAACGGCTCCCTGCCCCACGCCGTGCCTGGCGAACGGGAGATCCGCGAGGGCGATATGGTCACCATCGACTTTGGCGCGCGCTTTGAAGGCTACGATGCCGATATGACCCGCACGGTGGCCGTGGGCCAGCCCAGCGAGAAAATGCGCAGGATCTATGAAATCGTGCTCCACGCGCAGGAGACCGCCCAGGCCGCCATCGCCCCCGGCATGAAGTGCAGCGATATTGACAAGATCGCCCGGGATATCATCACCGAAGCCGGCTATGGCGATTGCTTCGGCCACAGCACCGGCCATGGCGTGGGCATCGATATCCATGAGGAGCCCCGGGTTTCGTCCCGTTCCCAACAGATCCTGACCCCGGGCAACATCGTTACCGTGGAGCCTGGCATCTATGTGCCCGGCCTGGGCGGCGTGCGCATCGAAAATACCTGCGTCGTCACCGAAACCGGCGTTCGCGCCCTGTGCGGTGCATCCAAGGAGCTGCGCATTCTGTAATGCCGCGCCCTTTTGCAAGATTAACAAAACATAAAAATGGAGGAATGAACCAATGATCACTGCTGGCGATTTCAAAAAAGGCATTACCGTAGAATGGGATGGCGGCGTATGGACCATCGTTGACTTTCAGCATGTAAAGCCCGGCAAGGGCGCTGCCTTCGTGCGTACCAAGATCAAGAACATCATGACCGGCGCCGTGGTGGAGCGCTCCTTCAACCCCACCGACAAAATGCCCAAGGCCATCATCGAGACCAAGGAAATGGAATACCTGTACAATGACGGCGAGCTGTACTATTTCATGGATCCCGAAACCTTTGAGCAGACCCCTCTCAATCACAGCCAGGTGGAGGAAGCCATCCAGTTTGTGAAGGAGAATACCAACGTGGTGATCCGCTACTTCAAGGGCAACGCCTTCAGCGTGGAAGCGCCCAACTTTGTTGAGCTGGAAGTCACCCAGACCGAGCCCGGCTTCAAGGGCGATACCGCTACCAACAACTTCAAGCCCGCCACCGTGGAAACCGGCTATGAGCTGCAGGTGCCCCTGTTTATCAATATCGGTGATAAGATCAAGATCGATACCCGCTCGGGCGAATATCTGTCCAGGGCGTAATCAAGGAGAAATTGAATGAGCAATATCAATGACCGCGTAGCCTACCTGAAGGGCCTGGCTGAGGGCATGAAGCTGAGCGATGAAACCAACGAAGGCAAGCTCCTGCTGAAAATGCTGGACGTATTGGAGAATATGGCCGAGGAAATTACCGCTCTGCGCAGCGACTATGACGAGCTGGACGAGTATGTGGAAAGCATTGACGACGATCTGGCTGACATGGAAGAATACCTCTTTGACGATGAAGACGAGGACGGCTACGAGGATGGCGACGATGAGGACGAGGATGAGGACGACGATCAGATGGTCGTGTATACCTGCCCTCATTGCGGCAACGAGGTAACCTTTGAAATTGACGGCTTCGATTTTGAAGAGGATAATCTTTGCCCCAATTGCGGCGAGCCGCTGTTCCCCACCGATGGGGACGATTCCGACGGGGAATAATATTTGAGCCGCAAAAGCCATCTGTAACAGGATGGCTTTTTGCGTGTGCGGAGGAAAACATGGAATATATGCATAAAAACGCCCAGCCCTTCTTCCTGGAGGGCGGGGAAAACGCGGTGCTGCTGACCCATGGCTTTACAGGCTCCGCCGGGCATATGCGCCCGCTGGGCGACTGCCTGAACGCCGCGGGGTTTACCGTGCAGGGCATCCTGCTGCCGGGCCATGGCACCAGCCTTGGGGATATGCGCAAAACCGGCTGGCAGGATTGGCTGGATGCCGAGCTTACGGCCGTGCGAACGCTGAAGGAAAAATATCGGACGGTCACCGTGGCCGGCCTTTCCATGGGCGGCTGCCTTTCGCTGATCGCGGCGGAACAGATGCAGGTGGATGCCTGCGTTACGCTGTCGGCGCCCATGAAAACGCTGCAGAAGTTTACCTGGATGGCGCCGGCACTGGCGCTGGTGAAGCCTGAAATCATGTGGAAAAACGGCGCGGTGAACGATACGCGCCGCCTGGATCCGGAGTATAATGTGGGGTATGCCGGAATGCCCACCGCCCGGGTGGCCGATCTCAACCGCCTGATGCGGCAGGCCCGCCGGAACCTGTACAGCGTTACCTGCCCGCTGCTGACGGTGCAGAGCCATGGCGATGAAACCATCAGCCCGGACAGCGCCCAAATCATCTATGATGAATCGGGCTCCGCCGTAAAGCAGATGCTTTGGGTGGAAGAGGTGCCCCATGTGTGCACCATTTCCCGGGAGAAGGACCATATCGCCCAGGTCATGGTGGATTTCCTGAAAAAATCGCTGAACGCGTAAGCGCAAAGCCGCATAGCATAAACCAACCGGAAGGAGGGATATGCTGTGCGGCTTTCTGATGTGATGAAACCGGCGATGGAATGGAGCGAGGCGGCCATGCTTCCCGCCCGGGTCCGAACGCTCAGCCAGGGCGCTGCGCTGCGCCAGCTTAAGCATTTGGACCGGCTGGATACTGCCTTGGTGGATCAAGAGCAAAAGCCCGCCCCGGCACAGGAGGCGCGGGATACGCGATCCTTGCTGCTGAGGCGGGCGGCGTATCAGCAGATACGCAGAATCCGTTAACGGACAAAAATCTGGGTTACATATACAAAGCCGTTGCTGTCCACGCATACGCCCACGCCCACCTTTGTCCACTGGCTCCCCAGGATGTTGGCGCGATGTCCGCTGCTGCTCATGAAGCCTGCCTCGGCTTTTTCAATGGTGCCGTAATGGGCAATGTTTTCACCCACGCCGCGATAGCTGTAGCCAAAGAATTTGAGCATGTCAGCCGCCCGGCCATAGGTGGGGGAGTTGTGGTCAAAGTAATGGTTTTGATTCATGTCGCAGGATTTGATCCTTGCCATGGCGCACAGCTCCTCATCCAGGGGCAGCGCGGGCAGGCCGTTGGCTTCCCGATCGGCGTTTATCAATTTCCATGCAGATAACTCTTGCGCAGAAACCGAAAGCGTAGTATAATCCCCAACGTTACCGGATGCTGTCGGCTGCGCGGTGGCCGCCGGAGCCCTTGTGGGCTGCGGG
>JAFUGB010000126.1 GCA_017469605.1 Clostridia bacterium | reverse complement strand
TGGGAGGAAATCTGCTTGAGGCTCACACAATGAAGCTGACCCAGCTTGACCAACTCCAGCATAAGTTTTTCCAAAGCACGCTTGTAGGCCATTTCTGCGCCTGGCGCGCCAGTTCCCTCAAAATCTTCGGCCAACTTTTCAAAGGGGACCTTTGTTTTCATATCGCTGACCCGGCCGCAGGTCATGCAGATGGCGTTGCGCTTTTCCAACAGCCGCTGATCACGGTAGGATAGCTTATCAAAGGCTTTATCAACCGCATTTGCCTCCATGCCTGCCCACAGGATGCCGGTATAATCCCAATGATCCGGGATCAGTTCATCCGCCTGCTCCCAGCCTTCGCCTTCGTCGTTGAGCAGCACAGGCACCCGGCGATTGCGCTGCCGGAAAGCGGCTGCCAGCTTTTCCGCAGCCGTTTCCTCGGAGCATTGATTCTTTTCCGCGAAAAGCCGAACCGTCTTTTCCGCATTCCCGCTGCATTCAGCGTACATCTCCATGATCTGCCGAGCATCCTTGTATTCCTGGAGAGAATCGAAGGCATAGTATTCCTCTGCCATGCGGAAACGCAGCAGCACATCGCTGATGTACCTGTGGATATACGTTGTGAATTTGACATTTCTGCCGGGATCATACTCCTGGAATCTCCGCAGCACTTCCACCCGGCATTCCAGTTTCAAATCCATGAACCGCTCCGGGTGAATCCTATCTCCTTCTGCGGTGAGAAAGGTGTTGATCCGATCATTGAAGTATGCCTCATTCTCATGCAGATAAAAGAAGATGTATTTCAGCTCATGGGTTTCCTGGGCCAAGCAAATGTAATGGTTCTTTTCGCCCTCCGGCGATGCAGGCGGAGCCGGTTTCAACTGATACACGTTCAGCGCGTCGTACAGCGTCAGCTTACCACGCTCCGCCTGAGATGCCCGCAGCGTATATTCGCCCAAGTCCCAGGAGTAATCCTTCAGTATCTGTTCCAACGCGGCCTCCGTTTATCTCAGCAGTTTTTGCGCTTCGGCTTTCAGCGCATCCTGTTCCATTTCCTGCTGATAAGTTCCCTGGGCATAGGCCAAATCCGCTTTGGCCCGCTGCTTTTTATCCTTCGCCAGCTTCTTCATGGCGTCTGCCAATTCTTTGCTGATCGTACCTCGGCCCAGGCATTGGTTGATGGTGTTCATGCGCCGGGTATAAGGCGCGTTCAGCGGATGATCCGCCGCTAATTCCCGTGCAGCCCGTCCCTGCATATTGCCGATCACCCGGCACTTTCTGCCCAGGGGATCGGTGGGGCATAGATCGCTGCAATATTTCGTGTGCCGGGCATCGGTGGTCAGGAACCACCTGCCGCAACTGGCACAGCGTTTCGGAGCATGGCCCACGGAAATGCCCTCAAAGAAATCGGTCCGCAGCATCCCACCGAAGGTCAGGAAGTGCATCTGTTTTTTCATCTGCATTTGCCCATTCTTTCCGCTCATCCCCGCCGTGTATTGAAGGGACACGTTGGTCATGGACATCCAGGAATCGGTGCCGTCGCCCATGTGGAAATCCTCCGGGAAGGATTGGCTGAATTGTGAGAGATATGCTTCCTTCGTGCGGGGCTGATTCTTTCCGTCCAGCATATCAGCAAATGGGCCGATGTGCTCTTGCAGCATGGTGATAGCGTCGTAATAATTCGACAGAGCCGGAGCCAGGCCCAGCAAATCTTTTGTCGGGCCATATCGCTTTCCTGCTTCTTCATCCATCTGCCCATTTAGCATAGCCTTGTTATAAGCCTGGATTTTCTTGAATGCTTCCACGCTGAAAACCAGATCCAGCCGTTGATCCAGAAACGGGTTTGAAAAGAATGTGAATGGCTCATGCAAGGCCATCAATTTCAGCAGGTCATGAGCCGCCAGGCACGCGCTTTTCATGGCGGTTTTATCTGCGGTGCCCGTGTGCAGCATGGTATTGACTGCTGCGATCCGCTGACACAGGGGCAGCGATTCTTCCAGCGCTTCTTTGGGGATGTTCATCGCCATGCATGCGATGGAACCTGTGGGCAAAATCCGATCCCTATACTGCACGGTATCGTCGGCAAAGATCAGCGTAAGCATTCCGCTTTCTTTTTCCAAATCCATTTTTTACTCCTGAAAGATGCGAATAAATGTTCGGTTTTCATTATACAACATCTCTTTGAAAATTGAAAGGGGTTTGTCGTGATTTTTGTTTCGGGCTTGTCATTCGTTTTTTGGGTTTTTACTGAAAACGATCATAATTACGGTGAAGGAACGAATGACAGCGCCAGAGCAGGGCGGCGCTTTTTTTCGTGCCCGAATTTTCAAGAGAAGGGAGGTGAACGTATGAGAAAACGGATGGATCAGCTGTTGGAGAAGCAGAAGAACCTGCTGGAGAAAAAGCAGCAGGCCGAGGCCGAAGAAAAGGCCGTGCAGAAGCAGATCAAGGAACTGTCCCGCAGCGAGCGCACCCATCGGCTGTGCAGCCGGGGTGGGTATCTGGAGAAGCTGCTGGAAACCCTTGGCGCGACGGAGCTTACGGATGAGGAAGTATAGGGGTATCTGGACTATGCCCTCAATACCCCGTTCGCGAAGAAGGCCCTGGAAAAGCTGCTGGAAACCAAGCGGATGGCGGCAGCAAAGGCCGAAGGAACCGACGTGGTGGACTCGGCTGACTAAGGACCCGGAGTGTACGGAGGGCGCAATTATATGAACTTCGTTCATTCATTGCGCTCGCCGAGGGCTCCTGCGGAGGGCTCGATGAAGAGAAGCCTTTTGTCGGGCTTCTCTCCGTCAGCAGGGGCGGCCCCCTGCGCCG
>JAFUGB010000008.1 GCA_017469605.1 Clostridia bacterium | reverse complement strand
TGACCGGGGGCGAAATTGACCTGCTGAACAAGGTCATGCGCGAGGACGTTATCCGGGAAGGAATGGCCGCCATACAGGATGGATTCCAAATGTCCAACTATCCCAGGGACGGGCTTTCCTATATTTCCTTCTGCTGTGAGCGGGATACGGTGAAGGATAAAGCCGTTCGCCAGGCCATCGCCTGGTGCCTGGACCGCAGCCAGTTGGCGGAGGATTATACCGCCGGGTTTGGACTGCGCGTGGACGGCTATTTCGGTATCGGCCAATGGATGTATGGCGTGGTGAACGGTACCATCGAGCCGCCCGTTGATCCTCCCGAAGATGCGAATGACCAACAGGCGCAGGCTGAGTATGAAGCCGCGCTGGCTGCTTATGAGGAATTATCGCTGGGGCATTTGACCCAATATACCGTAAATCTGGACCGGGCGCGGGCCTTGCTGGAGGGCGATGGCTGGCGGTTGAACGACGACGGGATCCGGGAAAAGGATGGGGTAACGCTTGATTTGACGCTCATTTATCCTGAAGACAATAAAATTGGCGAGCTGCTGGATGGTTTTATTGATAATTTGGCTGCTGTGGGAATCCAACTGACGCTGGAACCCATGGATATGAACGATTTGCTGCGTCAATGGTACAAACAGGACGAGCGTGACAACGATATGTTCTTCCTGGCTTCCAATTTTGCCCTGGTGTTCGATCCGTCTGTCAGCTTTTCCCTGAACGCGGAAGGCGAACCCAACTGGTCTTATACCAATCATACCGATGCGGAGCTGTATCATTTGGCGCTTGAAATGCGCCGAACAGAGCCCGGCGATGTGCTCGCCTACTGCCGGCGCTGGGTGGCCTTCCAGGAGCGTTTTAACGATACGCTGCCCATGCTTCCCATTTATTCCAATATCTATTTTGACTTCTACCGCGAAGATCTGCAGAATTATGCCATCACCGAAAATATCTCCTGGAGCCAGGCGATCATACCGGCATATTTTGGAATTCCTGAAGACAATCAGGAAGATTTGTTCGAGGACGAGACTTGGAACGAGGATCTTATCGCATTTGACGATTGATTAATGGCCGCGCGCGTATTGCAAATCTGTTTGAACCATGCGCCGCCGGCAGCCGAAAATCAACGTATCAGGGGCAATTTTGCTGGACAGCCAGTGCGATCCGCCCATCGGCGGCATCCAACGCTTGCCGGGCTGCCTTGGTATCCAGGCCAAGCAGCAGCATAACAATGGCGGTTTTGCAGGAAAAGCCGCATTGCTCCAGTGTTTCATGCGCTTTTTCTTCTGTTGCGCCGGTCACGGTGCACACGATAGAAATGGCACGGTGCACCAGCTTTTCATTGCTGGCCATTACGTCAACCATCAGGTTGCCGTATACCTTGCCCAGCTTGATCATCACGCAGGTGGATATCAAATTGAGCACAAGCTTCTGGCATGTGCCGCTCTTCATGCGCGAGGAGCCGGTCACTACTTCGGGGCCGGGCAGGGGGCACATGGTAACATCGGCATGGCGGGACATCTCACTGTCCCGGCAGCATACCAGCGCCATCACGGGTGCGCCCAGGGAGCGGGCATAGTCCATGGCGCCGATCACATAGGGCGTGCGTCCGCTGGCCGCAATGCCAACCAGCGCGTCGTTCCTGCTGAAATGATTGTTTTCCAAATCCTTTTGGCCCAATTCGCGGCTGTCCTCTGCGCCTTCAACGGCCTTCAGGAAGGCTGGCGCGCCGCCGGCAATCAGTCCCACCACCAGGCCGGGATCAACGCCATAGGTAGGAGGGCATTCTGACGCGTCCAGCACGCCCAATCGTCCGGATGTGCCCGCGCCGCAGTAGAAAAGCCGCCCGCCCTGGCGGATTTTTTCATAGATGATATCAATGCTTTTGGCAACCTGGGGAAGCACTTCGCGCACGGCTTCGGCGCATTTATGATCTTCATCATTGATCAGCGTAACCATTTCAAGCGTGGACAGCGTATCGATCTGCGCCGTACGGGGATTGCGCTGCTCAGTGTCTATTTTTTTTAGTTCCATGCCCATTTTGTGTACACGCTCCTTCTGTTTAACATTGATTCTGGAATGCTGATATCGCTATACAAGGGTGATAATTCATGCTTCAGCGGCGCAATCCCTTGGGATAGTGGTTTTTCATCTGTCCGCCGCTTGCCTTTCCAAAGCCGAGCGGATAGCCCATATATGAAACGGCGTAATATCCGCGCAGCGCTTCGGCGCATGGAAGCGTATCCCCGTGCAGGTAGGATACGGACATCCCTTCGTCCGCTTCAAAGGTTTTTCCTGCGGGGACAGCCAATGCCAGCGCGTGATCGGGGATGAATATTTTCCCCTTGATCTCGCCTACATGCAGCCCCATGCGCAGCACGCGGATGCAATCCAGCGGGGGAAGGAATGCGGGAACATGAAATAACCTGCTGCCTTGCTGCACATTGGGCTGGACATCCAAGCCGAGGTCGCGCTTGAAATCCGAAAAGAGCGAAAGCGATGCTTTATCGGGCGCTGGCAGCGCAGCGCCGCCTGCCGGCTGAACCTCCTCGGGCAGGGCGTACAGCTTTTCCAACAGGGCAATAAAATGCCCTTCTCCACGGAAACGGTGGGGCCAAAGGCGCAGCATGCCATTGGGGGCGGCGGGGAGACCGGCGGCCTGAATGGGAATCAAACGGAAATTTGGATGCGCTTTCAGGAAAAAGTCCACTGTATTCTCGTTTTCGATGCCGTTGAAGGTGCAAGTGCTGAAAACCATCCGGCCGCCTGCCCGGAGCATTTTCGCGGCTTCTGAAAGGATTTGAACCTGCCGTTCATGGCAGCGCTCCGGGCTTTGCGGAGACCATTCCAAGATTGCTTCCGGATGGCGGCGGAACATTCCTTCGCCGGAGCAGGGAGCGTCTACCAGGATCTTATCAAAAAGCCCCGGCCATTTTAGGGCCAGCTGATCGGGATAAGCGCAGGTCACAATGGCGTTTGAAATGCCCATTCGCTCAATATTGCCGGATAATACCTGGGCGCGGGAAGGAATGGGCTCATTGCATACCAGCAGCTTCAGCGGCGCAAGGGAAGCGAGCTGCGTGCTTTTTCCGCCCGGGGCGGCGCAAAAATCCAATACAATGTCGTTGGCCTGGGGACACAGCACCGCGGCTGCCGCCATGGCGGAAGGCTCCTGGATATAGTAGGCGCCCGCGTCATGCAGCGGCAGCATGCCGGCGTTGGAATCCTGTTTCAGGTAAAAGGCGTTTGGGGCATAGGGAATTGAACCGGGAAGCGCACTGGCAGGGAGCGGAATGCGCTTGTCCCGAAAGCGGATGCCGCGTTCGTAGGGCTGGTGATAGGACGCAAAAAAGGCATCTGCTTCCTCCCCCAAAAGGGGAAGCAGCTGCCTTATGAACGCTTCTGGCAAGCGGTATTGCGCGGACAGTTCAGTAATTGTCACCATGCTGCTCCTGCTGATAGGATTCTGTTTCAGGGTAAACGGGTTCGTGGAATGCGTATCGCGCGTCAATGGGCAAGTCATTTTTCCTGTGGGTCAAATCGGGAAGATCGGGAAGCCTGAAACGTCCAAGCGCGCGCTTTTCATGGCGCTGGCTGCGGCGCCTGCGTTCAACTGAGGACAGATCATCGGCGTCCTGCTGCGAATCCTCAGCCGGCTGCTGCTGCGCGGGGGCGGGCTCCATAAAATAGGATTCCATTATTTCAGAAGGATCGGCAGCCTTTGAAAGATCGGGAATGGGCGTGTCTTCAAAGTTAAAATTGGGAAGCGCCGTATTATATCCGTCCAGGAACTCAGGATCATCCGGCATTTCATTATTTTTGCGCAGCGCGCGGTTCAGCTTTGTGCGCCACACATATTGCGGACGCCATCGAAGAAGATAAATAATGGTATCCAGCACAATGCCCAGCGTAAGCAAAATAACGGTCAGGCTGATCCAATGTCCCGAAAGCCAGGCGATAAAGCCGGAGCTGCCGTCCTGGGCAAAGGACAATAGGCCGCTGAACAAGGTTCGCATCCAGCTGAGCAGAATATGAAGCAGGGAATTGGCAAAATTGTTCATATCGTTTACCTTGGGGCGATTTCTACGGTGATCATCACGGTATCGTTGCTAAAATGGACAATGTCATTGGACTTGGCCAGGCTGATGTTTCGGGTAACCGTCGTGGTGAGTCCGCTTACATCAATCTGCTGGTCGGTGAATTCTGCCAGATGAAGTTCGTTCAGGAAATCGATATAGGGATTCTTGCCGGCGGCAAGCAGCGTGGCGGGCTCGGCCGAAACGCGGCGGATCTGGTATCCTTCGGCGGGCGTGCCGGAGGTCAGATCGGATGTATTGATCACCAGTGACTTTTCGGTATACAGGGTCTGGGAAACGATGATGCTGTCCAACGATACCGATTGACTGGTTACATCGATCAGGTCGCTGCTTATGTCCTCGCCGTTTGCATCCAGCAGGCGGAAGGGAGCGGCGGTGCGTTCTGTTCCCGCTTGGCCGGAAAGCACGGAAAGATCATAATCCGCCACACAGCGGACGACGTTTTCCACCACGGATTTGGGGCCGGAAACCACAACATACGCGGGATCCACCTGCGCCTCCCCGGCGTAAAAGCCTTCCGGGATTTCGCCGGTGGTATTCAAGCGCACGGGAATGCGGCTTCGCGTGATATATTCATCCACCTGCACCGATACCGATTCAACGCTGACATCGGTCACATTGCCGTAATTGCTGGAGCTGCTTGAAAGCACCTGCAGCGTTTGCGGGCCGGGCTCACGGATTCGGGAAAGATCAACGCGCAGATTGTAATTGCTGGCGGTCACGGTGTTATAGTTTTTCTGCGGTACGTCAACACGGATGCGGACAGTTGGCAGGTTGTCCAGGCCGCTTACGATAATAAAGCCGTTTCTGCGCAGCGTATCGGCATTGGTGATGTTGATCACAACATCGCTGAATATTTTTTCACGGGTAAGCGAATCGTCCTGGGTGATCAAACCGCTCCACAGGCAGACGGCCAGAAAAAGGGACAGCAGCTTCCATTGCCAGTTGTGGGAAAGGAAGGCCGCCGCTTTTTTTGCGAGTTTTTTCAGATCAGGCTTTTCCTTTTTCAATGCGCAGCACCCCTTTCAGCCAGGCGCGCAGACGATCGACCGGCGATGCCTGGGGCTGGTGATACATGGAAGAAAGAATGTCGTTAATGGCTGCCGCGTCCAGATGGCGGACCAGCTTTCCGTCGCGCGCCATGCTGATTACGCCGGTTTCTTCGCTGACGATCAGCACAATGGCGTCGGTGGTTTCGGAGATGCCGATGGCCGCGCGGTGGCGCGTGCCCAAATCACGGGAAATCGAGCTGGAATCGCTTAGCGTGGTGAGCATGCAGGAGGCCGACATAATCCGGCTGCCGCGGATGATCACGGCGCCGTCATGCAGCGGCGTGTTGTGCTCGAAAATGTTGATGAGCAGCTGGCTCGAGACGATACCGTCGATATCGATGCC
>JAFUGB010000125.1 GCA_017469605.1 Clostridia bacterium | reverse complement strand
GATCAAGCGCGGCGGCGCGGGCGGCATGGGCGCTATGAGCTTTGGCAAATCCAGCGCCAAAATGTATTCAGTGAGCGATGAAAGCAAAAAGTTTACCGACGTGGCAGGACAGGACGAGGCCAAGGAACAGCTGATTGAGCTGGTGGATTTCCTGCACCAGCCCGAAAAGTACCGGGCCATCGGCGCCAAGCTGCCCAAGGGCGCGCTGCTGGTGGGCCCTCCCGGTACCGGCAAAACGCTGCTGGCCCAGGCTGTGGCCGGCGAGGCCAAGGTGCCCTTCTTCTTTGTCAGCGGCTCGGCCTTTGTGGAAATGTTTGTGAGCACCGGCGCTGCCCGCGTGCGCGACCTGTTCAAGCAGGCCACCGAAAAGGCGCCCTGCATCATCTTTATTGATGAAATTGACGCCATCGGCAAAAAGCGCGACGCCGTGGGCCTGTCTTCCAACGACGAGCGCGAGCAGGCGCTGAACCAGCTGCTGGCCGAAATGGACGGCTTTGACGCCGGCAAGGGCATTGTGGTGCTGGGCGCCACCAACCGGCCTGAGATCCTGGACGCCGCCCTGCTGCGCCCCGGGCGCTTTGACCGGCGCATCACCGTGGATTTACCCGACCTGCGGGGCCGCGAGGCCGTGCTGCGGGTGCATGCCCGGGGCATTACCATCGATAAAAATGTGAAATTCACCGCCATTGCCCGCTCCACCGTGGGCGCCAGCGGCGCCGATCTGGCCAACATCGTCAACGAATCCGCCCTGCGCGCCGTGCGCATGGGCCGGGAGGCCGTGACCCAGGAGGACCTGGAGGCTTCGGTGGAAAACGTTATCGCCGGCACCGAGCGCAAGAGCTTTGTGATTCCCGATACCGAAAAGCGTATCGTGGCCTATCATGAAATTGGCCATGCCCTGGTGGCGGCCAGGCAGAAGAACGCCGTGCCGGTGCAAAAGATCACCATCATCCCCCGTACCAGCGGCGCGCTGGGCTATACCATGCAGGTGGATGAGGAAGAGCACGTGCTGATGAAGCGTGAGGATATCCTGGCCAAGCTGGCCGTGCTGACCGCCGGCCGCGCCGCCGAGGAATACGCCTGCAATACCTGCACCACCGGCGCCAGCAACGATATTGAACAGGCCACCAAGCTGGCCCGGGCCATGATCACCCGCTATGGCATGAGCGAGAAATTCGGCATGGTGGCGCTGGAAACCAACGCCAACCAGTACCTGGGCGGCGATGCCCAGCTGGCCTGTTCGGTTGAGACCGCCAGCCAGATCGATGCCGAGGTGGTCAAGCTCATCGGTGAAGCCTACGACAAGGCGCTGGAAATCCTCAAGCAGAATACCAGACAGCTCCACGACCTGGCGGAATACCTGCTGGAAAAGGAGAACATTTCGGGCGAGGAGTTCCAGGAGATCCTGGCCAAGTCCGAGGAGGAAAAGATCACCCTGCTGGACGACGGCCAGGAAAGCGGCGCGGTGGTATCCTAATACTGTTTTCCGTCAAAAATATTGAACTTCTTTCGTCTTTTCCATTTGGGCTGGCCGCCTGCTTTCCTGATACACGGGAGCTCGCTTGGCGATAAAAAAGCTGCCTGGGGCAGGCCTTGACGTTCCCCCGCAAATCTCGGTTTCCTGGGCCAATAGCTCACAATAACTGCATCACGGAACAACGGTTTTCGGAAGGGAAAACTGTCCACCGTACATGGATCCTTTACAAACAGAGCGTCAACATTTTATACGAAAACCTGATGAAAACAATACATCTGAAAACAGAAATTTGACAGGGAAGGGATGCGAACGGGGGCGTTCTCTTTCGGAGCCCGAAAGAGAACCAGAAAGGGCTGCGTTTGTCGGCGTAAAAGCAACTGAGACAAAGAGAAGCAAGGACGCCTGCCACCGCTTCCGGTCAGCACGGCAAAGCCGTGCATGCTGTGCGCAAAACGCACAGCGAAAATCAGCGTCAGGCCGAGAAAAATGAGCAAGCTCATTTTTTCGGACTGCCGTTGATTTTCTTCTGCCCGGAAGCTCTCTTTGCAGCATCCAAGTTACAGGCGCAAATGGATTGGTGTTTCTTTTAAGACGGTTCGCCCGGCGGGATGCAAGGGATTTCCTTTGCCGCAGGATCATAAGGGCCGCGCAGGCCCTTATCGTTCCTCCCACCAAT
>JAFUGB010000124.1 GCA_017469605.1 Clostridia bacterium | reverse complement strand
GGCGCCAACCTGGCCGAAATGACCAACATCGGCCTGCCGGTGCCCCAGTGCTTCACCATCTCCACCGAAGCATGCACCCAGTACTATGAAGACGGCCGCAAGATCAACGATGAAATCATGGCTGAAATCATGAAGAACGTTGAAAAGATGGAAGAGATCAACGGCAAAAAGTTCGGTGATCTTACCAATCCTCTGCTGGTGTCCGTCCGTTCCGGCGCCCGCGCCTCCATGCCCGGCATGATGGATACCATCCTGAACCTGGGCCTGAATGACGACGTTGTAGCCGCGATGATCAAGGGCAATCCCGATCCCAAGTTTGAGCGCTTTGTGTATGACTGCTACCGCCGCTTCATCCAGATGTTCTCCGACGTGGTCATGGAAGTGGGCAAAAAATATTTTGAGCAGCTGATCGACGCCATGAAAGAAAAGAAGGGCGTCACCTTTGATACCGAGCTGACCGCCGGGGACCTCAAGGAGCTGGCGCAGCAGTTCAAGGCCGAATATAAAAAGCAGCTGGGCGCCGATTTCCCCAGCGATCCCAAGGTGCAGCTGTACGAGGCCATCCGCGCGGTGTTCCGCTCCTGGGACAACCCCCGCGCCAACGTGTACCGCATGGATCACGATATCCCCTACAGCTGGGGCACTGCCGTGAACGTAATGCCCATGGTGTTCGGCAACCTGAACGATAACTCCGGTACCGGCGTTGCCTTCACCCGCAACCCCGCCACCGGCGAAAAGGTGCTGATGGGCGAATTCCTGACCAACGCCCAGGGCGAAGACGTGGTGGCCGGCGTGCGCACCCCCATGCCCATCAGCCAGATGGAAGAAAAGTTCCCCGAAGCCTACAAGCAGTTTGTGGAAGTGTGCTCCATCCTGGAAAACCACTACCGCGACATGCAGGATATGGAATTCACCGTTGAAAACGGCAAGCTGTACATGCTGCAGTGCCGCAGCGGCAAGCGCACCGCCCAGGCGGCCATCAAGATCGCCTGCGACCTGATTGACGAGGGCATGATCAGCGAAGAGGAAGCCCTGATGCAGATCGACGCCAAGAGCCTGGATATGCTGCTGCATCCCACCTTTGACGCCGCCGCGCTGAAGAAGGCCCAGCCCGTGGGCAAGGGCATTGCCGCCTCCCCCGGCGCCGCCGCCGGCACCATCGTGTTCACGGCCGAGGACGCCGTGGAGCATGGCAAGAAGGGCGAAAAGGTGGTCCTGGTCCGCCTGGAGACCAGCCCCGAGGACATCGAAGGCATGAAGTACAGCCAGGGCATCCTGACCGTGCGCGGCGGCCAGACCAGCCACGCCGCCGTGGTGGCCCGCGGCATGGGCACCTGCTGCGTTTCCGGCTGCGGCGATATCAAGATGGATGAAGAAAACAAGTGCTTCACCCTGGCCGGCAAGGTGTACCATGAGGGCGATGTACTGTCCCTGGACGGCAGCACGGGCAACATCTATGGCGAGCTGATCCCCACCGTGCCCGCCGATCCCAACAGCGGTTACTTTGGCCGCGTTATGGAGCTGGCCGACAAGTATAAGACCATGGGCGTGCGCACCAACGCCGACACCCCCGCCGACGCCAAGCAGGCTGCCGCCTTCGGCGCCCAGGGCATCGGCCTGTGCCGTACCGAGCATATGTTCTTCGGCCCCGACCGCATCCCCGCCTTCCGCGAGATGATCTGCGCCGAAACCGAGGAAGAGCGCAAGAACGCGCTTAACAAGATCGAGCCCATGCAGCAGGCTGACTTCGAGGGCCTGTTTGAGGCGCTGGGCGGCTATCCCGTGACCATCCGCTTCCTGGATCCCCCGCTGCATGAGTTCGTGCCCACCGAGGAAGCCGATATCGAAGCGCTGGCCAAGGCCCAGGGCAAGACCGTGGCTTACATCAAGCAGGTCATCGCTGACCTGCATGAGTTCAACCCCATGATGGGTCACCGCGGCTGCCGCCTGACCGTCACCTATCCCGAAATCGCCGTGATGCAGACCAGCGCCATCATCAAGGCGGCCCTGGCCGTCAAGGCCCGCCACGCCGATTGGAACGTGGTGCCTGAAATCATGATCCCCCTGGTTGGCGAGCTGAAGGAATACAAGTTCGTCAAGAAGATCGTGGTGGAGACCGCCGATAAGCTGATTGCCGACGCCAAGAGCGACCTCAAGTATGAAGTGGGTACCATGATCGAGATCCCGCGCGCCGCCCTGACCGCCGATGAGATCGCCAAGGAAGCCGACTTCTTCTGCTTCGGCACCAACGACCTCACCCAGATGACCTTCGGCTTCAGCCGTGACGACGCCGGCAAGTTCCTGCCCGCTTACTATGCCAACAAGATCTATGAGTCCGATCCCTTCGCCCGCCTGGATACCGTGGGCGTTGGCAAGCTGATGAAGATGGCCGTTACCATGGGCCACGAGAACAATGCCAAGCTGCACTGCGGCATCTGCGGTGAGCACGGCGGCGATCCCTCCTCCATCGAGTTCTGCAACGAGATCGGCCTGAACTATGTCTCCTGCAGCCCCTTCCGTGTGCCCATCGCCCGCCTGAGCGCCGCCCAGGCCGCCATCAAGGCCAAGAAGGCCAAGTAATCCCCGCAGGGACAAGCGTATAAATCATTACCCCGGCCATATCGGCCGGGGTTTATATTAAATTGCGCCCTTGTTCTGATATGATAATAGCGACAAATGCGGGTTTGCGGGGAACGATAAGGGGGCTGCATTCGGAAAGCGATAAACTGGAATTTGACGGGGGAGGAAACGCGCTTTCTTCCCGGGGAAGAAAAGTTTGAAACAATGAATTATAAAAAAGCGGACAGCAAACAAACCATCGATAAAGAT
>JAFUGB010000123.1 GCA_017469605.1 Clostridia bacterium | reverse complement strand
CCCTGCGGGCCCGGCGGGATACGCTGCCCGAGGAGCCGGTGCGCCTCCCATCCGATGCCGCGCTGCCCGCCGACGCCCTGCTCATGTCCGGCGGCGGCACATCGCTGCTGCTGAACGGCCGGGGCCATGGGCACCTGTTCCGGGGCGATGTTTCGCTGACCCGGTTTGATCCCGCCCCGGACGCTGTCAGCGGCCCCCAGGTCTACCTGGCGGAGGAGGGCGGGCGTCCCCTGCGGCTCACCGGCGGGGAATATACCTGGCTGGAGGGTGCGGCCCGCTGCACGGCGCGGTCCGGCGATCTGCGCGGCGAGGTCACGGCCTGCGTGGATCCCCTCACCGGCGCCGCTGTATACCGGGCCCGCCTGCGCAACCTGGGCCGGGAAGAGCGGAAGGTATCGGTGATTTTTTACCTGGAGCCCGCGCTGGAACGCGCCCGGGCCGACCGCGGACATATCGCTTTTTCCAATTTGTTCATATCCGCCGCGCCCGGGGAGGACGGCGGCTGTTTGCTGCGCCGCCGCCTGCGGGAAGGGGGCGAGCGCACCCTGCGCGTGCGCGCCTATGAAAACGGCTGCGATATGCTGGACGACCGGGCGCTGTTCTTTGGCCGGGAGGGCAGCCCTGACGCGCCCCGGGGGTTGCTGGCGCCCTGGCGGCTCACCGGCAGCAGCGAACCCTGCCTGGCCCTGCGGGTGCCCGCCGTTTTGTCCCCCGGCGGCGAAAAAACGCTGTGCTTTGCCGCCGGCCCCCGGGTGCCCGACGCCGATGGGGCGCTGAACGCCGAAAGCCTGGCCGCTGCCCGCAGCCGGGTGAACCGCCGCGTGTGGCGCGTTGATCCCCGGGAGCTGGCGCTGTGCGCCAGGCTGGCGGGCTTCCTGCTGTACCGGCAGGACAGCCCCTCCCCTGCCCGGCTGCGCGATCTGTGGGCCCTGGGGATCAGCGGGGAGGAGCCGCTGCTGGCCGTGACGGTCCGGGAGGAAGCCCATACCGCCGCCGTGGAGCGCATTGGGCGGCTCTTTGCCCTGCTGCGCCAGAACGGCGCCCAGGCCGAAATGCTGCTGCTCCTGCCCGGCGAGACCGGCTATCGCCAGCCGCTGCGCACCTTCTGCGAAGGGCTGGCGCTGCCCGGAACGCGCATCCTGGCCGGATTGGAGGAAGGCCAGCGCGCGGTGATCCTCAGCCATTGCGCGCTGGGCCTGGAGGCCGGCCGGCCCCTGGAGGAGCAGCTGGCCAAGCCGCCCCAGCGGCCCCAGCCCATTGCCGCCGCGCCCGGCGGCGCGCTGCCTGCCCTGCCCCGGCTGTACGCCTGGAACGGCTACGGCGGTTTTACCCCGGATTTCGGCTATGCCGTGTGCGCCGCGGCCCCCGCGCCCTGGTGCCAGATCCTGAGCAATGAAGGCTTTGGCACCGTGGTGTGCGAGCAGGGCATTCTGTATTCCTACGCCGGCAACAGCCGCCTGCGCCGCCTGACGGCGGTATGCCAGGACAGCGTGCTCATTGAGCCCTCGGAGCAGTATTTCCTGGAAGAAAACGGAAAAAGCTGGTCGCTGACCCAGCGGCCCCTGATGAACGCCGCGTGCCGCGTATCCTATGAGATGGGCGCGGCGGTGTATCAATGCGCCCTGCCCGGGCTGGAAGCCAGGCTTGCCTGCTTTGCCGACGCCCGGATGCCCTGCGGCGGCCGGGTGCTGACGCTGCGCAATACCTCCGGGGCCGTGCGCCGCCTGACGGTATGGGCCCGCGTCCGCTTTGCCCTGGGCGAGGATGGACGGGGCACCCATGCCCGGGCCGGCAACGGCCTGGTAACCGCCCAGGGGGATATGGACGGCGCCGCCTTCTTTGCCCTGGAGGGCAGCCTGGCCCAGGCCCACGGAGCGTGGGGAGAGGTGCGCAGCGAGCTGGTTTTAAGGCCCGGCGACCACGCCGCCCTGCGCTTCTGGCTGGGCTGGTGCCGGGAAATTTCGGATATTCCCGCGCTGCTTGCCTCCCTGGGCCCCGCCGGGGAGCGGGAGGCCCGGGCCGTATGGCAGCGGCGGCTGGAGCTGATGCGGTTTTACCTGCCGGACCGGCTGCTCAGCGGCTGGTTGGGCGGCTTCCTGCCCTATCAGATCAACGCCGCCCGGCTGTACGCCCGGGCGGGCTTCTGGCAGTCCGGCGGCGCCTGGGGCTTCCGGGATCAATTGCAGGATATGCTGCCCTTGATCGTTACCGAGCCCCAACGGGTGCGGGAGCACCTGCTGCTGTGCGCCTCCCGCCAGTATACCCAGGGCGACGTGCAGCACTGGTGGCATCCGGGCGGCGCCGGCGTGCGCACCCGCATCAGCGACGACCGGCTGTTTTTGCCCTATGTGACGGCGCAGTATATCCACGGCACGGACGATCGGGCCATCCTGGAGGAGCAGGTCCCCTTCCTGTCCTCGCCCCTGCTGTCTGACCGCGAGCAGGACCGCTATGAAACGGCGGAGGTCACCGCCCAGACGGCTTCGCTGCTGGAGCATTGCCTGCGGGCCATTGACAGCCTGCGCTACGGCGAACACGGCATTCCGCTGATGGAGGGCGGCGACTGGAACGACGGCATGAACGCTGTGGGCGGAGAAAGCGTGTGGCTGGGCTTTTTCCTGGTTGTGGTGCTCAGGGAGTTTGCCCCGCTGTGCCCCCGGGAAACGCAGGATGATTTTGACCGCCGCCGCATCGCCCTGCATACCGCGCTGCAAAGCGCCTGGACCGGCCGCTGGTTCCTGCGGGCATGGTACAGGGATGGGCGCTCCGTCGGCGGGCCCGACAGCCCGGTGCCCCGCATTGACCTGATCAGCCAGTGCTTCGCCGCCTTCGCGGGCATGCCTCGGGACCAGGTGGCCAAGGCGCTGGACGCCGCCTGGGACGCGCTGCACCGGCAGGACCAGGGCATCACCCTGCTTTTGTCTCCGCCCTTCACTCCGGAGGAGGAGGCCGGCTACATCGGCGCGTATAATCCGGGCGTGCGGGAAAACGGCGGCCAGTATACCCATGCCCTGCCCTGGTTCATGCGGGCGCTGCTGTCCCAGGGCCGGACGGACCGCGCCTGGCAGCTCCTGTATGAATGCCTGCCCTATACCCACAGCGACGATCCCCAAAAGGCCCGGGCGTATGCCGTGGAGCCCTACGTGCTGGCCGGCGATATCCATGCCGACGGCCGGGGCGGCTGGACCTGGTATACCGGCAGCGCGGCCTGGCTGTACTGGGTGGTGCTGCGGGACTTCCTGGGCTTTGATAAAAAGGGAAACGGCGTGCGGCTCAGCCCCCGGGCGCCGGACAACTGGGAGGAGGCCACGGTGCTGTACCGCTTTGGCGCCAGCCGCTACCAGCTCACCGCCGCCCGGGACGCGCATTACATCACCCTGGACGGCGAAAAGGTCACCGGGGCCTACGTGCCCCTGCGGGACGACGGAAGGGCCCATGAAATCCGATTTCCGATGCAGTAAATATTTTCTTTTTGGAGTTTACGAAACGTTCATATTTATGTAAAAAATCGGTATTATCCTGTAACTGCGTTGAAAGAGACGCCGTAAGAATGTGTGAAATCGCAGTGAAAGGAGCGATGATTTTTATGAAGAAAAGCAATATTTGCGGGCTGATCGCCCTGGTGCTCACCCTGGCCATGGTGCTCAGCGTAGCCATTGGCGCCAACGCCGCCGGCACGCTGCCCGCCGCCGAAATCGACAGCATTTTGAACACCACCACCGATACCAACAAAACCTCCAACGCGGTGACCGAGGCCGTGGCCAAGGTTTTTGACAGCGTGGTGCTGGTGCGCAACTATACCACCACCCGTTCCAGCAGCGGCTATTACGGCTGGGGCTGGGGCTACGGTAACGATTTTGGCGGCGGCCAGGGCGTGGAACGCCTGGCGGGCTTTGGCAGCGGCACCGTGGTGACCGAATACGGCCATGTGCTCACCAATTACCACGTGGTGGACGGCGCCACCCGGGTGACCGTGTTTGACGGCGAAAACGAGTATGCCGCCGACGTGGTGGCCTTTGATGAGGACAAGGACGTGGCCGTGCTGCTGGCGCCCGAGTTGAAGCTGCCCGCCGTGGAGCTGGGCGACAGCGACAGCCTGCAGGTGGGCGAAACCGCCATCGTCATTGGCAACCCCATGAGCGAAAACTTCTTCCGCACCACCACCGTGGGCGTGATTTCCTCCCTGGACCGCGAGATCCGTTCCCAGTCGGTGGATAAGTACGGCCGCCGGGGCATCACCACCAACAGCATGATCCAGACTGACGCCGCCATCAACAACGGCAACAGCGGCGGCGGCCTGTTCAATGTGCTGGGCCAGCTGATGGGCATCCCTTCCATGGTGTACCGCGGCAGCAACAGCCTTTTCTCCAGCAGCGCCAGCGTTGAAAGCATTGGCATGTGCGTGCCCATCAATGTGGCCAAGGAGTACATCCGCGAGGCCCTGGAAAAGTATGATGCCGATGCCGTGCAGAAGGACCTGGACCAGCGGGCCAGCGAAAACAACCGCATTTCGGCTGGCACCGATATGACCGATAAGCCCCGCCTGGGCATCACCATGACCACGTTAAACGAGAGCAGCAGCGCCGTGGCCAACGGCATCCTGCCCCGCGGCTGCATCGTGCGCGAGGTGGAGACCGGCTCTCCCGCTGAGGCCGCCGGCATCAGGGAAGGCGATATCATCGTGGAGGTGGACGGCGTTGTGGTGTCCGATTCCAGCGCGCTGCAGCAGGAAATCCTCAAGCATAACGCCGATGATACCGTGTCCGTTAAGCTGTACCGCGCCGAGAATAACCCGCTGGAGGCCGAGTACGTGAGCGATATCGGTGATGGCGATTATATGGACGTGGATGTGACCCTGAAGGTCATGGAAAAGCCCGCCGCCTGAGCCGCCGCGGCCTGTGCGGTCACCGATCTTGATAACAGCAAAAAAACGGAGTTGTTCCCGCGAACTTCTCCGTTTTTTTGTTAACAGCGCGGCGCCGGTTCAGGACGAAATGGCGTTTTCCACGCTGGCCACGTGCTGGCTCAGCGTCTCCAGGAAGGCGGGCAGCACGGCCATGCGGGTTTCCTCCTCCTGGCCCAGGTATTCCTTGCACAGCAGCAGCATATCCCCCGCGGCGCGGCACAGGGCGTCATAGCGCAGCTGCGCCATGTCCAGCCGTACCCGCAGCCGGTCCCGGCCGATCTCGGGATCGCTCTGCAGCGCCCGGTCCAGCAGCGCGTCCAGGCCGGCGAGCAGCTGGTTTACGCCGCTGTCGCCCAGCACGCTGATCTTTTGCCGCACGGTCTGCCGCAGGTCCTCCCGGGGACAGGCGGACGGCAGGGGATCGGCGCAGTCGATCCCCTCCTGCCGCAGTTCCTCCAGCACCTCCTGGATCAGCTGCGGGCGCTTTTTCAGCACCGAGCGGTATTTATTCTGGTAGCGAAGCATGCGGGTGTGGTCGCCGCCGCTCATGGCCATCACCGCCGCGCGCACGGACTGTCCCCTGGCCCGGGCGGTCAATACCCCCCGCACCAGCGCGCGCACCTCGTCCTCGGTAAAGGTTTCAAAGGGCGCCGCCCGGCGCATGGCCCGGCCGTCCCGGGGCCGCAGCTGCATATAATAATAATTGCGCACGCTGTTGGGCTTGCGGCCCAAGGTTTCTCCCATCTGCTCAAATACAGACCGCAGCGGCTGTCCTTTTTCGTTGGCCGCCTGGATTTCATGCCACAGCCGGTCGATTT